>JAPYVG010000075.1 GCA_028277025.1 Sulfolobaceae archaeon | reverse complement strand
GAAAATCATAAAGGGTAGTCTGTATGCCCCTGACCTCATTGATCTCCTTAACAAAATTCACTATATTCGATGCAAGTCTTTTGATATCCCTCCTATCCTCATGTCTTCCAAAGAGGAATGTAGTTATCAGCAGTTATGGGACTTTAACGTAACTTAAAGATTTTCATCAGCCCAGGTGGTCCACCTAAATAACGTTCAACGAACCTGAGGAACGCCTCCACGCTCCTCAGGGTCACGGATAATGACAATCAATCTTTTCTTAAAGGTAAGTGATAAGTATATAGTTTTTACTACCTCTCTTTCCGATGTTTCTTTGGTTAGGGATTTCTAATTCCTCTATTTTTACCTGACCCCAGTGTAACCTGACTAGTTCGACTACCTTATCCTTTAATTCTGCCTTGTCATAATGAAACAAAAGATACTTCCTTTTCATTTTCGACGTTTTTCTTAAGAATTTCTCTAGCATCTTTAAGTATCTGTTATAGTCCATTCCTTTATGAGGGTTGACTATGAGTTCTCTTTTAAAGCTAAACCTCGGTGTACTGTTTATCACCATCTTTACAATATCTTTGAAGTTACTTTCCCTTAGCCAAGCCAAGTAGAAAAAGGACAGTTCGGAATACTGTATCTCTTCGAAAAACGGCGGGTCTGTGAACAGTACGCTATCATTGTCAAACTTAAACGTTAAAGCATTACTTAAATATAATTCTACGTCATTGTGTAACTCATACCTTTTATTTCTCTTGAAGTAAGAGAGAAAACGCCTAGCTTCAGACTTAAAGGCTTCTAAGGCGTCCACTTCCTTCACTTTTTCGGGCGTCCAATACGAAGGTATTCCCCAGCTACCAGCGTTTTCCCTTTTCATTTTCGATGCTTTAAATAAGGCGGAGCAAAAGGTTCCGTATAACGCGAGTTTTGTACTTACCGTAGCACTTACTTTGTCTATAGCTTTCAGAATGGAATATAATTTTGTAAAATTTTCATGGGAGAAGAGTTGTGATACTCTCTCTACTTTCTCCCTTTTCCAAAAAGGTTTCCCATCTTTGTAACGGAGATAATCGTATCTTAATACCCTTTTCTTGACCGGGACTAAATTCTCCAAAACCTCGTTCACTTTCTCCTCATATTCCAACGGATCGGCACCAATTATATTAACGTAGGCCACAAGCCATGCATACGGATTTATGTCTAAATATATTCCTCTGTTACCGTGTCTTAATGCAGTGAGTATTATGGAACCAGACCCTCCGAAAGGGTCTACTATCTCACCATCGACTTCCTTCATAATCTTCTCGATTATTAGATCTGGTTTCCTCCCCCAGTAACGCATTATTACCATGTAGAAACTAGGAATAAATCTTGCATCAATATAATAACCTTTTTCCTAAGCTTCCTGATATTACCCTAACGTAAGAATTCTTGGTATTACCTCCCTAAGATTCCCATAACTGCTGTAGTTATGTCAAAACCTTGGAAACCATGTAGTAAAGCCTCTCTTACCTCACGCTTAGATGACACCCCTAAGTACCATTTGTCGTAATTTACTGCTTTTTTGAAGTCATCAAGCCCGTAATTTCTAAGCTTCTTATCTGAAGCATACCCAGCAAAAACTCTGAACCCGTTCTGCATAAGTTGGTCTGCGATTTCAAGCTCTGATAGGTCGTGTATAGGGACGATGAACCTTACATTTTTCAGTATATGTATGTTTGCTACTTTCTCTAGCTTATACAGCGGAGTATAGTCAGGATATATTGCAATTTTAAGGACTCTGCCGTACTTTGCGTAATGCCTTATTAACAGTTTAATGTACTGAATATACGCTCTGTCTCTGTCCTCAGTCAGCAGTACTTTGTTATCAAAGAAGCAGGGGTATGCACAGATACTATCGTAATGTTGCAGAAGCGATGATACAGGGCTTTTCCCCATACCGATGATCATGTTTGCCATTTTAACCCCCATTAGTACCTTGGACGTAGAGTTATTTAAATTCCCAACAGGTTGTGCAGAACTGCGACGGTGAGTGAGCCGAACAATCCCTCAAACAGCTGTTTTAGGGATAGTGCGGACAACCCCAGCATGCTGAGGACGGTGCAGAACAGAACTGAGCAGAGAGTCAAGAACTCAGACCTTAACTGCAATGTAGTCGTTATCAAGAACTTTTATCCAGCCGTAGGACTTCATCTTCAGCAGTATATTGTGTGCTTCCAGGGGAGTGCAGTCCATGTAAGCGGACGCGATATCAATCAACTTCTTCCTGTCAATGGTTAGGATCCCGCTATTGCATTTAGTTATACTGACTAGAAATTTGTAGAACTCAATCGCTTTTGTATATTCATCTTCAGTCATCGGAGCAACATTATAATTGTTTTCCGAAACGTTCTTCATAACCTGAATATATGCAAAACACAATTTATAACTTTGTCTTAATTTTTATCACTAAACCAGGGGACTTATTGAAAAAGTAACAACTCAGTAAAATTAACCCCTATATAATAATAAACAAAAAAGTAAAAGGGAATAAACCCAGGGCTATAGCAAGCTCGGTGCTACAAGGCTTACTAGGGGGCTTACTAGGGGCTTTTACAGTACGTCGTCCTAGTAGTTCATCACATTATATTATATTTAGTTTTTAGATATAGATACTTTACAGTATACTACATACGTGCAACAGTTCCCATATTTCTGTTCACGTCGTTAATTTCTGCCTTTACACTAAAAATTTCTCTTCATAAAGCACGTCGTTTTAGTAAAAATATCTGTTCATCACCTTGATAATTGTAATTTATTTCTGTTCATGTCTTCTCAGAGTTTCCATCAATAGAAAGAAATTAAATGAAAATAGTGTTAGTCTAGATATTAATTTTGTAATAACTTCCAGCTTTATGAGGAGAAATTGTAAAGAATTTTTGATAACATAGAAGAAAGTTTTCGAAATTAAATGTAGAGATTAACGCTCTTTGAATTTTTATTACTAAAGTGAGAAAAAAGGTTGATAGAGTTAGGAGTTTGGTCTTATGCCTAGCTTCGTTCGGGATACTTCGGCTTCCATGCCCAAGCTTCTAAAATCTGCTGTGGGACATCGAAGCCTAACCCTTCAATGATCCCCTTCAAGAACGAGAATATCTTGTCAAACTTGAATGTGAATTTTGTTATTTCAACTAATTTTTGTAACCTGAAAATTATCTTGTTATACATCCATTCCCTTATAGAATCCAGCGTCGTAAATGCTTCTACTTTATGTTTTTTTAGCATTTCTTTAGACCCCGGAGTAAATGAAAAAGCCACAATACCAGGGAAAACATGGTACCCTTTGGCTCGCAGTTTATTTACTATTTTATAGATCTGGTTGAGCTTCCACGGTAACTGAGACGGTACGACTGGTTTAGAAGTTTGGAACGAGAAATAGATAACGAAAGCAGTTTTCCTCTGCTTCTTAGTCCAATCGTCGGTCGCTGGATCCTCTAGTTTAATTGTGAGTATTCTATTCCCGTATCCATCTTCTACTACATCGATAGTACCGTTCTCGACTCTTAGACGTGATTTTGCCCACGCCGGCATATTTATAAGGTCGATAACGTCTTTTACCCCTAGTAACTTTTTCCTCAAAATTCCAAAAGTTCGTATAATCTCTCCCCTTACATCATAAATTTTTTGAGCGAAAAATTTATTAACCTCGGAGGAAGATACATTAATTGAACGTCGCATATTCTTTTCTCCCCCTCCCCCTAAATTATACATTTCTTCTTTTTATATTATTCGCTCCATTCTTTCCTTTGTTTCCCCCCATCTTCCTTACTGTCTTGATACTCTGGATCCCTTGACTCCTTATGCTTCTAATAGAGTCCAGAGACATGTTCTTCAATCAATGAGGAAGCTGGACTGCTCCGCCATTACAAAATATTTCTAAACAGCTGTTTGAGAATATAAAATGAGGGACAATGGCTCAGGAATGGGACGAAAAGAAGGAACAAGAACTGGCACAAAACGAATATATGTTAAAAAAAGATGTGTATGCATCTAATATCCGTTATAACACGCTTCCAGGAGAGATACTTTTCTTTAATTTAGATTACTTTGGTGGAAATGTCACATTCACTATAAACAAAAAGGGTTATAAGGTAACAATAGAAGACGACGAGTTGGGAGACTTTACATTGGTTAACAGAAATACCGATAACTCTAATTTTTCACAACACTATGCTCCTATAAATTCACTAACTATTTACAAGACAAAAAGTAACGGTAAATCCGAAGAGGTTTTCGAAATTTTTACTGGTATATATAAATATTCAAGACATATTTTATCTGACGTAATAAACCTAGTCCTGCAATCAAAGATAAAGTCAAACGAATACATTATTCAAATTGAAGGGAAAAATGTAACAATTAACAAAAAGCCACTTAAAGCAGATGATAACGTAGTCAATGATACTATAGAATCGTTGGAAAACCAGGTACGATATGTTATTAATACTGTGAAGAATAAATTAGACATGCTAGAGCAGGACTTTTTGTCTTCTTAACCCAATAAAACAGCTGTTTTCTCAATTAATTCTGCCCTTTCTCGCCGTCTCGCCTTGTGTTTCGCCCTAACTCGTTAGCCAGAATGCTTAAATACTTAACCCGGTAATACTTAAACTGGGGAATAAAATGAGAGTTGTAACATTTAAGATAGAAGAAGACTTACTGGAACTATTAGACAGATATGCTATACAGAACCGTTTATATCGTTCTGAGGCAATCAGGGAAGCAATAAGACATTTTGTAAAAAAACAATTAGAGACAGAGACTGATGCAGTTGCCAAAGTAGAGAAAATAAAGTTATAAACGCCAGAAAGCTACGTTATTTTTTATTTTATCTTTTCTATTTCCGATTTTCGTTAATGCATTTCTATCCGTCTTCGGCTACTTGCTCCTTCTTCTCCTTTCTTGCCTGAGTATTACTCTAACCTGTTGTGCAGAAAGCTTAAAATATCAAATCAACAGTACCAAGATTGGGGAATCATGGAAGTAAAAGTTAGACATACTCTTAGACCCATAACATTTTATCTCATAAAGGAAGGGGAATAAGATGACAATACATGAAATTATTAAGGAAAACGAGGAATTACAGCTCAAGTACACTAAAGCCATCGATACTATAACTATATTAGAACAAAAGGTAGAGAAATTACAGAAAGAGAATGAAAGATTGAAACGCGAAAATAGAAAGTTAAGGAGGCAGAGAGACGTATTACTGAGAGCAATAAAGATAGCATCGAAAATGAACAAAGAAAAGCAGGATGTAGATATAAACAAAGTAATACAGCTTTTAAAAGACGTAGAACGTACTGAAAAATAACCTTATTTTTTATCTCGCTTCTTTCAATTTATTTCCAGTATATACTTCTCTCTTTCTCTTCTGCTATTCGTCTATATTTTCTATTCTCACAAGTTCTCCATCAACGAGGAAGCCAGCCGAGATGTCACGCGATCCGCAACAAAAATATTTTTAAACAGCTGTTTGAGAATAAGAATCAGTATGACAGAATCACTCGTTCCAAACCAAATCAATCTAATTCTAAACCAGACTCCTCAAGCAGACGTTCTAAACCAGTGCAAAGAAATAATCACAGACGGTATCTATACCATCTGTACCGAAACCGGAGAAGTTATCGATTACAATTATGACACTTTTATTAGTAACACAGAAGGACTAGAAAAAGAATCTAAAGCCGATAAACTCTATTCTCATTATCGTCCCCATTACGCCCTCATGCCTAATAGGGGACTTGGTACAATTCCTGCAAAACTTTTTGAGAGAAAACAGAGTTACTATACCTTCGCATTTAGACTATCTCTATTAATCACAAACTCAAAGAAAAAAAGTCTTTTCACGAGAATAGTACAGAAAGTAATTTCTAACAAAATACGTGATAAGTTTTATATCATTAGTGCTTTTGCCGTAAAGTATTGTGATGTTGAATTCGATTACGCTCTATCAATTTTGCTTAATTTCTTACAAGAAGATGAAGAGATTGTAAAACAAAAGCTATCTAATACCATAAAGAATCTGCATTATATTCTAAATTATAAACTACATTTATCGGAAGCAGAGTATAAAGCTCAAGTAGAAATACGCAGACAACGTGTAGATGAGTATAAATACAATCTTCTGTTGAAGTATGGTTACCTTAATCTACTTGATAAATTCTCAAAAATCTACAATATATACGTTATCAAAATAGCTGTGATACTACTCTTGTTAAAGGATAACCGCATAGCTGAGGCGAAAGAGCTTTACGAGTCTCCACCGAAGTTCAAGGGATATAAGGCAAAACGTCGTTCTAAGGAGTCTAAAAAGAACGAGGAGTCTAAACAGAACAAATCGGAATATATTGTAGGTTATGGTCAGTTCAGTGTTAAATATGAGATTGATGGGCAAAGGTATGTCAAAAAGCTTACGTCTACACTCTTAAGGACTTTAGTGTTTAAACATGCTCGTGTGTACAGCTTCAAGCTACGCTTGACATGACACACGAACGTATGTTAATGATACCGGTTACTGTGTAGAGATGACTGTGCCGGGACTATGACTGTGTACAGGGCTGTGTGTACACGGCACCTTTGCCACAAATTCCTGCCCTGGCTTCTCTCTATCAAAAATATTTTTTTGTTTATTTATATTTAGTATAATATGTTAGTTCCCAACCGTTAACAACTGTTCTATTTACCTTAACCAGTTATTACGTCTTGTAAATTTGCCTCAACCATATGTTTGGCTAATTTAAACGCAATAATTTGGGAATTTAGCATGCCATTGAGCAAAACAAAACATGTAAAATATTATTATTGGAAATCTTTTACAACCAGGAGATATTATTATTACTGGTGGTAGAGAATAAAAAAGAGTAACAAAAATATCACTATGGATATAACAACTGTCTCAGTATATATCTGCTTGACTAAAATATCACTAGTGGTATAAAATATCACTAGTGGTATAAACAAGATAAATAAAATATTACTCTTCTTGCAATATTTCTGTTTGTGTTTTTAAAAAAGAACCAAAATAAAGAGATTATATGATGAAGTTCAGTTTCACTGATATTGAAAATCCGGATGAACTTATGGTAGCAATAAATAATCTAGGCTTACATTTAGCTTTCTTTAGACAGACTACAGAAGGAAGACCGATCATAATATACTTTGGAGATATTCCCTCCTCTCAAAAGCCACGTATACTGGTCTCACTGCACCTTTTCAAGGATGAAGATAAGGATAAATGTGTAGTGTTTTGCGGTGGAGTACTCGAAGATAATGATACAGTTATCCCTATAGAACTTAGGATCAGTCCCAGGGACGTGAAGACTTTCGTGAGTGACAGTATACTGTTCGTTTTCTGTGACAAAATTGAGAAAATTGAGGGAGACAACATAATGTGTAACAAGGAAAGGACTATAGTTATACCGAATTCTCTTAATAAAAACGTTGTTAGGAAGCTGGTGGAGGAGATGAAAAACCCTGGAGACGAAAAGAAGGCATGGGATAATTATCTGAAAACATACTCGTATCCACCATGCCTGGGTTTCTTCCTGCACGGTAGAGTCCGGTTTTAAGGTGTCGGTCTTTCATCCACTCTCTTAAACAGCTGTTAGAGAGAAAATCTTTTCCGAC
>JAPYVG010000074.1 GCA_028277025.1 Sulfolobaceae archaeon | reverse complement strand
AAATTATAGATCTCTCATCAACTAATATTAATACTTCGTATGGATTGTCTAAACAAAAGGTATTTCAAATAATTAGCAATGTACTTCCTACTCATAATCCGAATTATGTTTTTCAAGACTTAATAAACAAAGGTTTTCTACTAGAATTTAAGGATAGTAATGGAAATTTACTATATAGGTCTGTGTACATGGACATGTTTATAAGAAGTTCCGAGCTTAAGACAGCTAGCTCCACATCCGATTATGTGGTGAAACCAAGATTAGTGTTAGTAAAAACTACGATTCCTACTAAGTCTGATAGGAGTTATAGTATATCTCAAGGATCTAACGTACCTGAAATTGATCAACTGGTCCAGTTATTAACGAAAGAACTGGGACCCAACAAGGCAAAACATTTTATCGACATAGTCAATGAATATCTCAAACTGAAAGGTTATACAGGTTTAGATTTGGTTCAAATAGATATGATTAAGACTGCCATTAAGCTATACCAAGATGGCAAGCACGTAGTAATAGAGGCGCCTACTGGTTTTGGTAAAACTGAGATATTTATCTTCTTACTATTATTTATTCTACTAAAGTTCGACTTCAATCCTAACCGTATGGTTTTAGTACTATATCCTAGAAAGGCGTTAGCTTTGGATAATATGAATAGATTAATAACATTATCTGTAGCTGTAGAGAACATACTCAATAAAAAAGTTCCTATTCTAATTAGAGATGGCGATTCGCAGCCTAACCTTACTAAAGGTTTACTAAGAGGTGGAAACCTAACATGTCCTAACAAACATCCTTTAAAATATGATGGAAAAAAGGTAACCTGCTCGGATTCTTCATGCATATATGCTACAAGGGATTTCGCTATAATGGATTCAACGCAATATAAAACTTCTGGACTTTCCCCATTAATTATAGTATCCAATATAAATACAATTGCAAACAGATTACTTACGTTTAATAAAAATATCCAAGATATAAATGCAGATGATTTTAGGAAAATAAATTCTATAATTTTAGATGAAATGCATGTATACACTGGAAATTTTGGAGGAATTGTATCATCGATATTAGACGGTATAAGGACACTTAACCCTAATGTTCGTTTTATTGGTGTTTCGGCCACAATTCCTAATAGAGTTGGTTTTTCAAAGTCTTTATTCAATACGAGCAAAAATAATGTGGGTATTGTAAGTAGTATAAATTCTTTAAAAAAAGTAAGTAACAAAATAATAGGCGAAAAATTATATATTTTGGGATTTTTCGAGATAAGACCGGATATCTCGTGGCAATCTTATGCACAATTATGGGGAATTTTAGCCTCATCATATTCTTTAATTCATTTAAACAGATTAAATTCCAATCAACTTTCTCAGCCTAATATGAATAACCTTCTTTATCAAAATATAGTATTTATCAACAATATTCATGAGTTAATTAGATTTAGAAGCGGATTCAAACAAAATATAAGCATTGGAGAACCTTGTAAAGGTCGACTGACTGATAATCCAGACAAAGTCCTCAATGATCCGTTTTACATTTATTCACCAAACTACAGTACTTACTGCTCTCAAAATTTACTAGGAAAAAGCATTGAGAATCTCAGTGATATAGTATTTATGGATAAGAAGAATAAATTTGACGTATTTTCTAAAATTACCTCCGGAGCATATGTTTCTATAGGTTCTACGTCCTCTCTAGAGTTGGGCGTCGATTATGAAGGAGTCTCATTTATACTTAATGCGGGAACAGATGATGAGGTTGAGATTGTCCAGCGTTTAGGAAGAGCCGGTAGAAGCGAGAAGATGCCTAGAATTGTAATAGGAATAATAATATCTAAAAATGTTCCCGTTCAAAGTTTTAGAATCCATGACAAAAGATACATTTATAGAATTATCTATATGTTAGCAGGAAATAAATTAAGCAAGCAACAAAGGAAGAATATTAGGTTAAAGGTAACTAAAACGACTAAACCGATCGTAGAATTTAACTCACTGCTCAAAGGTGCTATAAGTTACTATAATAGCCAGGTGGGAAACTTCAATATATGCAATTATATGAAGCATGTAATTAATCATCTAAACTCTAAAACTATTTCACATAAATTTTCAGCTTTAGTTTACAGCCAAGTTTTCAGTGAGTTAAATGAGTTATATTCTAATTTATGTACCTCAGGAGCCAAGGTTAATTCATGCGATTCAATAATTAAGGAATATGAAAAGGAGAAGAGGTATGAAAATAAAATCAAGGAATTTCCTATTAAATTTCGTAGGTGGTATGAACAGTTCTTAGAGTTAAGTAAGGTATATTCTGACATTTCCACATCACAATCACGAATAAAAGAAATTAATGAGAAATCCAAGAAAGTTTTAGACTACTTTAGAACTGGTGTCATTAATGAATTGGATAATCTGGAAAACTTATCACAGATTGGCATAAACATTCAACGCGAAATACGTGAAATACAATCAAACTTAATAGAAATACAAAAAGACATTGATAATATTTTTAACACTAATCCTAGTAAGAAAATAAAAGACCTGAAAGTAAAAACGTCACGGTTAATGCAAGAATTAAATTCAGAATTTGATGTACAGCTAATAGTAGAAAAATATATAAAGACTGTAAATAATGTAAATAAAAGCGCTAATCTTAGAAACATCTGTAGTAAAATATTAAGTACTCAAAGATCTTTTAGAGGGAATAATACTAACATTAGAGATTTTATATTTGATTATTCGTCCGTTTCTAACATTGGATTAAATATCGTAGACAACTATCTAAATGTTATAAGGCTAGAAATAGATGAATTTATTAACAACAGCTGGCAAGCTGTATATACTTCAAATAATTATATGAGTATAGAACAATTATTTTCACGTTTCCCTCCATTTATTCCTTTAGACTATTCTCACTATGTATCAGGGGGCAATCAGATTCCTGTACCTAAATATGCTGTCTTATTACTCGGGTTAGATCTTTCCAAAAATGACTGGAATGCTACTAAAAAAATAGGACAATTTATAGGGATACCAATAGGTTCTGGACATAAAGTAATTGATGTTACCTTATTGAAAGATAACGTTAAGATGTATAATCTTCTCCAGATGGAAGATATATTGAAATCACCTATAGTTATATTAGGCAAAAAAAGAGAATTCTACATTAAACTAGGTGTAGACAAGAGTTATCTTCAAGATTATTTACAAATGAACACCTCCAAGCTGTTCAATAAATCTACTCAGCTTGGAATTAAGTATAATCCATTAATATTAAACTATACTAAAACGTGTAACTTAGGCTTAAGTATTACAAATGATGTTTTTGATATGACATGTCCTTTCTCTCGCTCTTGCACTATCTTTAGTGAAATAATAGCACGAAGTCGCAAGCAATGTCCTCGATGGAATGGTTACAGTATGAAGTTGGCTAAACGACCTTTATTACTCTTTAAATTTAAAACCTTATCACCAACTCGCTCTAATATAGCAATAACATCACCTTTATTCAAGATATCAGAAAATCCATCATTCCCGTTGTATAAGACGTTATATGGTGTCACAATATTCATGGACGATACACCTCAAATTATTTATTTGAATCCGAAAATAAGAGAAAAATTGCATGATACGAATGCAATAGAGATAACGTTCAATAGAATACTTGTAAGAAAAATCCTGGAGAATATACTTTTTAATTCTCAGAAAAACAACAAATTACTTCAGATATTACTCACTAAATATTATCTACTGAAAAGTGGAAGAAAGAATGTTTATAGAGCAATTGGAAGATTAACTAACAAATCTAACTCTTATTCAAACTTTGAGAAGGATGTGCTAGGAAAAGATAGGGAAAAATTCATAGATTTTGCTTATGCCGTGTTATTGCATACGTTAGCTCACCTAATTTATGAATTTATCTCACTAGAATTAGATATAGATGAAGATCTTATTGATTATTATTATGATTTTAACATTAGCGATCCTTCGTACTCCAGTGATTCGATATATATTTATGAAAAAACATCTTTCGGAGTGCTCAAATTCTCATCCATACTTAAATCCAACTTTGGAAACTTTCAAAACTTTATTGATTCATTCATGAACTTTGTAACTAAATCCCTCAATCAACATACTATTGAAATTAAGCAATATAGATCTAAGCTCAAAATATTAAAACAATCATTAGGCTCTAATCAATATCTGAAGGAAGATGTAAATATTTTAAATGGAATGTTAAAGAGACATATACGACCTGATTTATATATATTTAAACTATCTATCCCTCACAGATTAAAACCTAAGCAGAGGTCGAAAGTATCCGAATATTTAGATTACGCCGATATTGCGTTAGGAAGATTTTGTGTTGATGGATGCTCATCTTGTGTAATGATAGACGAGTGTCATTATCCCCTCTATCAAAATCTAATAACAAGTAGAAGATTAGCTAAATTATTCCTTAAAGAGATAACTAACAATGGAAAAATCAAAAATTCCATAACAGTATATGGGACGTCCGTACTCGGATTTGATTTACTAAGCTACTACCTTAAAGATCGTGACGCAAGAAAAGCAATTATAAAGTCAGCATATATTGACGATAGTTGCCTTAAGGTGATAGAAGATGCTTTAAGCACAAACCCGTTACTCTCCGTGGAACTAATAATCGACCAGGGTAATAATAGCCAAAAGCTAAATAACAATACCATTAGTACCCTAATATCTAAACTAAAAGATTCTAGTAGATTTAAGGGTAGATTTAAGTTAGATTTACAAAAAGATATTCACTACAAGGAATACATCATAGAATTTGATGATAGGTTGTACACAAATGGGAATAAGATTACTATTTCAGGTAGTTGGAACTGTCAGAAGAGTGACAAAGCCCAAAACTTCACAATAAGTATCTAACTTTTTTATGTAACACAATGACTTTATTAGTTCTATTTTGTGACCTTCCCAATTTACCTGGACCCTCTCCTAAGACATCGTATGCGTTAATAATATCAAGCCCGGTCTCTTCAATGATTCTTTGTATATTTTCCCAGTATTGTCTGTCTCTGCCTAAATTTATGATAAGTACAATTCTACCTCCATCCTTTAATGCATATACACTTTTACTAAGTGTGGTTTTTAACTTGCTGAAGTAATTCTCATCACACTTTATCTCTTTCTCAATAATCTCGTCGATGTCCTTCATGTTTTCGAACATTGAAATAGTTACATAATGGGGTAAGCTTAGTGATGCGTAACTTATGCAAAAGTTATAGTAGGGTGGATCTATAACTATTAGGTCGCTTTTAGGATAATCTATTTCTACTGCATCTCCTAATATACTAACTATTTCTCCTCTCAGCTTAAACTTAGATTTTATGTTTATTTGGTTTTTAATACTAGAAATTATTGTTCCTCTACCCTTAGTCTTAATCCCTTCAAAGGCTATTGGATTCACTTCGGCTGTGTACTCGGGTACCCAAAAACCCTTTATTCCACCTCCATATATAACCGGCTCGGTTAGAGGGGGATACCACTTAGATAAGATCGAGCACGTCTTAGTCGATTCGCTAATAGCTAGCATTAAAAGAAATCTCTCGTTATTCCCTAATTGCTTAGATCTTTCTGCTATCTTATAGAAAGTGTAGATCTGTGCTGGGGTAAAAATTAGTGTAGGATCAGTGATTCCGCTGTTAATCAATCTTCTCCCTTCTTTCAATTTCTCCAAATTAACTCTCACCTTAATTACAGGGAGATTCTTTAACTTTTCATTTCTCTCATTTAGCCATTTTCTATCAAAACAGAAATTTCTTTTATGATCTATGCATCCAAAAATTTTCCAGTTACCGTAATAGTCAACATATCTTACGGGTTGATACATCGGTTTGATAGAAATTGTTACATTAAAACCGCAGTAAGGACATCTCGTAGTTTTTTCTTCCAATGTTTCAAACACATTACCGCAATTAGGGCATAGTATTACTTTGTAGTGTTTACCATTTTTCCTTTTGGAATAAATCCAACTAGGAACTCTATTTCTGGTTATTAAAACGTAAGGAATAATACCACCATTATACGTCCATAGCCATGATAATTCCTCCTTTATACTACTAAGGAGCGAAAGAATACTATCGTAATTTACTTCTCCTCTTAGAATGGAATAACCATGAATTATCTTAACTGCTATGGGATTTACATCAATGCCGTAAGCGTTATAATTATACAATGAAGCTTCAATAACACCTGTTCCTCCACCAGCCATTGGCTCTAAAAATATTAATCCCTTGGCATCTATTACACTAGGATCCTCTAATCCCTTAAGAAATAATTCTATGTCATAGTCTTCTAGCAAAAAAGCTACAAGAATAGCTCTATACAAATAAATAAATCTTTTTGACCACCATCTGTGTAAACTTGCTTCCTTTTTCACACCGCCTTTCTCTTTTGTACTAATTCTCTTGTTAACTTCAGGTATTAACGGCTCTAGGTCATCTATTAGCCTTGGCATATACATCTCCTAATCTTAAGGTTAATAGAACTTTATAAAAAAGGGTGTCTATCCGTAATTACGTTATATTTAATTACGGTGTGCAGTTAGAGCCGTTAATAAGTTACAAATTTATCAATTAAGGGACCTCGAATAAAGAACTTTCTAATTCCATATACTCTTATATGTCTTAATTCAAAATAGAGATGTAAATAGCTGAATGAGAACGTAAGTGCGTCTAATGATCTTTGTATAAAATTTTAGTAGGGCGGTATGATTGTAATATTGGACGATCGGTATAAATAGTAAATTAGGACACCTTATTACCCTCTGACAAGTTATTTTTTCAGCTTTAAATGTTTTCCCGCTTTTTACACAAAAGGTGGGATTGTTGGAGCGTTGTGAACTTATCACCTGGGTCCTTCATTGTTTCTTTCTGATGTGTAGAGTGTATCTATATGTCATCCTCAAGCTACGATTTATCAAATTCAGACTCCCTATAGATAGAATAATAGTAAATTAAGATATTACAATACGTTAAAATTGTGTAAATAACGCGGGTGACCGTATCATGGATATAATCTAAGTCTACGAAACGACTATACATTCTAGATTTACTGTGTTTATTTCCACTTTCAAAATGTTGCTATTAATTAACACGAGCTAATATCACAGATATTAACACTGTTTCGTGAGTAATCCTTCTTGCAAGATAATCCTATTTTTACTTTCGGATTATCTCTATTATGGTTTATAAGAAAAATCACTGATATAACCATAACGATAAGAATAAATTATGCTATCATTAGATAGATGGAAGGACTCCTCATATATAAACCGCTTGAAAGAACACTTTAATGACGATAAGCTGATGTCGTCTATAGCTTTCTTAATTGCGTCATCAAAAGGGGAAGAGCGTTTAAACGTTAAGCCATTACTTTCTCTTTAAAATCATGAGTAATAACATCTTTCCCAAGTTTCAACAGTAACAGTTTAAAACTCCTCATAAACATCAATAAACCTCTTATACCACTCCTCATACTCCTTTCTGGTAACAACGTGAAGTTCTAATGGATCTCCAAACCCTATTTTCTCCTTAATTTTAGAAGATATTTGAGCCTTATCCCATATAGTCTTACCTTTTTCAGTTATTATCAGAACGTCTATGTCACTATCAACTCT
>JAPYVG010000073.1 GCA_028277025.1 Sulfolobaceae archaeon | reverse complement strand
AATATGATGAATGCCGGGGTGCCCGAGCGGTTAAGGGGCTGGCCTTGAGAGCTTACTAGGATAGCCAGTACGGGTCACCGTGCGCGGGTTCGAATCCCGCCCCCGGCGTTATTATCTCCTTAAAAATGCAATACTTGCTAACAAAGACTGTCATTTAGCTATTAGATAGAACAAGAACAAATAGCACTTCGAACTACTTTCAAGTATTCTTTTAGTTTTTTACAATATAAATAATTATTTTCCTTAATATATTAAGACCTTATAATTAAACTATCAGAATGGAAGTTTTAATTTGTTGAAGCTCTAAATATTCGCATAAAATCTTCTAAGTAAGCTACGCAATATATCCAAGAATAATCCATATCCAGGTAATGCCGCCGCGGGGATTTGAACCCCGGACAACCGGGTGTCTAAAACGTTAAATTAATAGGTTTGGTTTAATACCTTTATGTTAAAGGGTTAATTTTCATTCTAATATTATAATTTAGATTAATTATTAGATGAAAGAATCTACATAGTATGAGACGTTAAACCCTTAAATGCCTCAATTATTTTGTCAGTTCTCCTCATCTCGTATAAATTCTGTGAACTTCTTACCACAATAACTTATCTATAAACTGAATAATATCTCCTGTTTGATTTTAGAAAATGTTGCTAAAAAAGATTTTTGCCGCATTCAAGCTTTTACATTAAATAATCGTATATAGTATACTAACTTTTTCCAGCTAATATTGCTATTATCCTCTCATAACACTTACTTCCCTAAGTGAAAGCACATTTTAATCTTTTAAATACTAAAAGGACAAGCACATCTCTAGTTCTAAAAATTGAAACAATAGAGTGTAGCAGGCAAAGTTATAGTTCTACAAGTTTATATTTAATTAAGGAATTCTACAAACTCGTAGGTTTCTTTGCGGACATTTACGGATTCAAATCGGCGTTTGTAGAATTCCTTAGAGGGCTTGAAACTATGTATTTACAGCAAAGGACGGATGGAGATCTGTAGAAAATAGAGATCTACAGAAAGTCTTTTATTATTTAAAGTCTATAGGAAATATTAGGTAGAAGGCGAACGAGATGGATGTAGGAAAAATGAACAAGGCAGTTGTCATATCATCCGCTATTCTCTACTCCGTAAACATCATACTCTCTGTGGCGCTTTACTCAGTTCTGTCCTATGTGGGGTTACCCGTCAGCAGCGTCGTAGAGAGGTCCATCCTAGTTAGCGTACCCTTGATGTCTGCTCTATTCAACGCCGTCATATTAACCATGATAGTCATGACCCTCAAGTGGGCCGAATACTATGGAATAGCAAAGTCTATCTTAGCAATAGGCATATACTCAGGTTACATATTAGCTTTCTCCCCTCCCACTTACCTGATTTTATTCATGGGTTCCATCATGGCATTATGTTTAGTCCAGATATTGTTGCTCTACTACTATGCTAAGCTCCAGAAATTGATGTTCGGGTGATTTTCATGTTACTCAAAATTAAGCTCAAAGGAAAAACTTTTTTTAAATCACAAGTGAAGGGGTCTCTAGCGTTCCTAAAGAACGTGGTTCTCCTGGTAAGGAACCAGAACAGGGTACTCTTTGTTGACTACTTGGACGACAATGTAAACTTGGGAGGGTATAAAGTCCCTCCCTTTTTAGAGGGACAACTCTACTTCTACGAGGTCATCGAAGTCCCCGAAGAATACGTCCCCTACCTTCCGTGCATAGCCAAGGCAGTTGAGGAAAAGCTTCTACCCCTATACAGAAATAAAAAGCTCTCCTGTTCAGAGGGTCTTACGGTGGTGATAGAATGAAGGACCCCCTAGTTTGCGACGCGTTCAAGAGGTTGAAGGACGGTATGCTCATGATGGAGGTGGACGGCGTGAGGATATTCTTTAAGGAGGAAATTACTCCAGGGGTAATTTGCGATTTGACCTTGAGGTCTACTAACTACAACTTGATGTGCAAGATAGTGTATGACGTAAGGAAGGAAAAAGTGGTGATGGTTTCGTGCAATGGCTTCAAGAGCGACAAGGTGAAGGCTAAGATCGAGGAATCCATGAGAAGGGCGGGAATACTTTACTCATCGTGAGGGGCGATATCATAGGCTAAAATAAATACTATGGCTGATGGTAATGCCCCAAGTAATAGGTGGAGCAAGACATATTTTAAAGTTGATATCTCTTTTGTAGCACCAAAAATGATCTCTCAGCAATAATGATTACCACCCTTAAAATATCGACAATATAAATATATTTTACATTAACAAAGTTTTACTCAATATTTACGTAAGAGAATACAATACCTAAGATAAGAAGTGACACTAAGTTTAGAAGGACTGTAATCTCGGCGTAAGGAGTCAAGAACGTTCTGAAATATGAGGCAATAATTAACCCTATAGTATTACTTACAACTCCTTGAACGCTTCTTATTCCAGAGGCTACTATTCTATCCTTATTCCTAACTGAAGACATTGTATAAGCAGTGTTTGAAGTAGTAGCAATTCCAGAAGACACACCCAGTAAAAATTCTCCCAAAATGACGTTGTAGAAAAGAGACAAGGAGGATAAGGCCATTGAGACAAAACCGAAAGACGCAACCCTTAACTTATACTTATCGTGAAGCTTACCAGCGTAAAATAAGACAAATGTAAAGGAAAGAGGGTAAAGGAGAACTAACGAGCCAATGATTAGGGCAGGTAAATGTAAGGAGTATAAATAAAATACAAAGAAAGCGGCTATCATATTCCTTGTAATTGAGTGTAAAAAGTAATTGAGTGTAAAAAGCCCGAAAGACTAGTTAAATAAAATACTTTACCTAACTTTATTTTCCACAAAGTCATAACTAGACCTACTAAGGATAGTATTAAGAACAGTGAGATAAAGGAAAGAACCGATGTTATTGCGAATAAGTATTTCCAATTAATTTCAGCAATTATTCCTCCAAGGGGTAAGCCAAAAACGTAACCCAGGCTAACTATAGTGTGATTTAACCCTATCATTTTCCCTCTCTCTTTATCCGAGCCTATAAGACTGGCGTAAGACAAAGACGTTAGAAGAACAATTGAAGCCCCAATACCCTGAAAAATCCTAAGAATGAATATAAGTAAAAAAGAGTTAGAAAAAATTATGAGAAAGGACGATAAAGCCATTATCATTGTCCCTAATATTATGACCATTTTTACTCCAACTTTTTCGGCTAAAAGTGAAAATGGAATGGAAAGTAAGACCTCAATGACGATATAAATTGACAATAGAGTTGAGGCTTTTACATATGTTATTGAAAGATCTTTAGCTATTAATGGAATGACCATTAATATCATTGTAGCTTCAAGTGAAGAGATAAACGAAGGTAATGAAGCGAAAAGGACTGATTTAGATAATTCATTCATCCTTACACTTCACCTCCAAGTTTTTACATATTTGTTCTAAAACCGATAATAGATTGTAATATACTCTCTCTTCTTTTACCAATTCTTTTTCCTTGTCGATAATTAATATATCTACATCCATTATTTCGAATTTTTTATTTTTAATTTCAAATCCGTATCTCTTGCCATTAAAAGTTGACCTCCCTATCCATTCGCCGAACCCTATGTTGCCATTCCATGCCACATTAATTAATTCGAATTTGTAATCAGGAAATGTCTTAAAAAACTTCTAGGTACTTTTTAAATTGTTCTTTCCCCTTAATTACTCTAGGATGCTTACCTGGGTGTATGTAAACTAACTCGTCTGTGAAAAACTTAACGAATATTCTATGTCGTGTGAATTCCATGCTTCTATGAAATCTTTTTCAAATTTTTGATAATTAAACATATTTCTTTACCATTTTAAGCTTGTATAACACAAGTTAAAAATCCTGCTGGTAATAATCCATAGAAGATCTAATATGTTCACTATAAATTCGCTTTCTTTCTACAATGGGACATAGAATAATTTAGTGCACTTTAATGAGTTATGCTAGTAGAGACTGTAGCACTTTCACGTAACTTTTAAATACTTTTAATTACTGTGGAGAGGTATCTAACACCTAGTGAGGTTACTGAAATAGTAGGAGCGGTGTTATTAAGTAAGGGAGGGGAAGGCTGTTGAAATTAGCGGTAGGTGGAGAATATCTTACAGCGAAATTGAAAGTCCGGTAGTGGAAGGGTTAAACAAGTGGCAATTTATGCTCGAGTTCCACCAACACAAAAGGACTACTTGGAGAGGCAGTTAGACGCGTTAAGGGATTGGGTTAAGAAAACTTTCGGAGTAGTGAGTGTGGTAGAAATTAAGGACATAAGTTCCGGATTGAAAGAGGATAGAGAAGGTTTAAAGAAACTCTTAGCCAAGAGGAGGCAAATTGACGCAGTAGTAGTAGCTTACAAGGACAGGCTAACGCGTTTCGGCTTCGATGTGAAGTTATTCAAAGCTTACGGAGCAAACGTAGTCGTAGCTTTCCAAGATGATTACGTGCAAGAGTCTCTGTAGGACTTTGTAGAAATCGTTCGCCCCTACGGCCAAGAGTATGAGAAGGTGGTAAAATGTGTTGAAAACCTTGAAAAGGACCGTTAAACTGGAGAGCGACTTCTTGAACGAGTGGAAGTACCGCGTTCTTAGAGAGGTTGAAGAATATCAGAAGAAGTTTGTTAATGAAATGATTGAGGTAATCCTATCAGAGGGGTTACAGACCACTAGGAAGAAGTTGCACGAGAGATTTTACAGTCATTATAAGGAGAAGTACTCCTTCCTACCTTCTAGAGTTATTGAAGGTGCCTACGTCGTAGCTGGTAGGATTGTTAAGAGTTTTAGAGAAAGGAAAAAGGAAGGACTAACGAGGAAGGATAAGCCGGAGTATAAGAGGGTTATGATAACTATTCCTAATATGATTAATTGGAGGTTTAACAAGGTCTCTGTCAGTGTTCTAACTCACAAGGGTTGGGTTGATATACCCCTTAGGTTCACTAAGCAATTTACCCGCTACGTATATGAAGGTTTGAGGGTTTCTCAAGAGCTTAAGTTAAGATTAGTGGGTAGGAAAGTCCTAGTTTGGTTGACTTTTGAGAAGGAGGTTGAGGTTGAGTCCAAGGAGGGTAATTATCTGTCTATTGACGTTAATGAGAATAACGTCACTTTAGCAGTTTTTGAGGGTTTTAGACTAAGGGAGTTGAGGAGATATGAGACTGGATTAGGTAGGATTGTCATGAACTATCCCCTGAGGAGGGAGGAGATTACTAAAGGACACTCAACTAAGGACGAGTTAATAAAGAAGAAGTTGAGGAAATTAAGGGAAAAGGAGAGGAAGCTCGACATTCTGAGGAAGACTGTTAAGAGAATCGTGGAGTTAGCTAGGGATTTGAAGGCTAAAGTTGTAGTAGGTAAGTTCTCCTCTAAGGTCAAGGATAAGATGGAGGGTAATAAAAGCTCTAAGCTTAGGCATAGGATTCATCAGTGGAGTGTTGTTAAATTCGTGGAAATGTTGAAAACTCAGCCGATAGACGTTGATGAGGTTTCTGAGTCATATACCTCCTCCATCAATCCCTTCGACGGCGAGAAGCTGAAGAAGAGGAAACAGATAGTTGAGAGAGTTATCAGGGTTTTTAACCCCTACCTGATGACGGGCCCTGCTCACGAGGGTGGGGGTATTAGAGTTTTCAAGGTGAATGCTAGGTACTTGGAGGGTGGTAAAGTTCTTTTAGAAAGGGATTCTATTGCCCCACTTAACTTGGTAAGAAAGGTGGATGGGAGGGTAGTGGCGTTTCCCTCGACTAGCCCCAAGGACTTAAGGGTGACTGTGTATGATTCCTTAAGAGGGGTGCCCGTGGTGGAATTAGAAGTAATTAAAAGTAAGGATAAGTTACGCCACGGGTAAACACGAGCAGAATATTATACTAACTACTACTTGACTCTATTGGATTATCCTAGATGAAGCATTTTCATACGTTACTCCTTGCATAAAAATTTGCTTATTACTCTTCTCTTCTTCATAGAGTAACAATTTATAAACGTTTATATATCCAAAGAAAATTACTAAGTTAAAGACTATCAGCCTTAACAATTAATCTTATATCCCTGTCAAAGCATATTATTGTTCTCGAAAAGAAATCATCTCTACCTAAAATTAGGCTGGGATATATACCCTCACCTAAGTTTACGAAATCTAAAGGTGCTACTGGTATCTGTAACGTCCCATTAAGTTCTACGAAGTGAAATTTTATGCTATACCTTTCTTTTGGAGTGAGTATATTAGAAATTATAACTTTATCGACTAAACGGCAAAGGCTGAGGAGGTCATGAAGGAAAAGAATATGAGCTTTGAGACTAAATTGCTTGTTGATAATTTGAGATATAAAGATCGAGACTTATAAGTACCGCTTTAGAGAAATATAATAAGTGAAATTATTGCGTTTATATAAAAAGGATAACGCAAAAGCAAAGAAGCTAGTTCTGCTAAAATTAGTTTAGTTCTTGCTTTTAATGTATTACAGACTTTTTAATATTAAGAAACTTTATATCCATTATTTATTAAAACTTTTTAGAGTAAACGAGAGTTAAAAAAAGCTGATTACACGTAATATATATTGAGGTGATAAACGATAGAGTTTGAAGATCTTACACAGAAATTTGATATTATAGATGATATCGTAAAAAAGAGAAAGCAATATATAGATAGATTAAATAAAGGTAATAAGGTAGAATTTGAAATTAGAGATCATATACAGATAGGAAACTACTCTTTCGCATTTGTGAAAGCTAAGGACGGGAAAGTAGGATACGAGGTCATAATTAAGGAAAAGGATAAGGAGTATCATTTCATTGTCGCAGAAGAAAATAGGGGTCACGTTGTAGTATTAAATATTTTGGAGAATGTTGAAAGAGAAGGAGATAAGAAAGTATTTACTGCTGAATCTTATTTATTAAGAGAAAATAAGGTAACTAAAGTAGTATCAGGCAGATATGAAATAAAAGGAAACGCACTTTCAAACGTTTTGACTAGTTATGAACCAGAAAAAATAGAGATAAAAAAGGTGAAATAAAATGTACGTAAAGAATGATCCACCACATCCAGATGCTTCTTTTGTTTGTTTTTATGAGTGTCTCGAATACGACTGTGCTGGTGACAATGACATAGAAGTTTTAGATGGAGTTACATGTACTGATTACTGTATAGGTTTAGCTATTGCATGTAACGTTCAGTAGGATTTACTGATGAATAAGAATTAATATTTTTATTATTATATTGTACGTTTTTTAAAAGGTGATGCTAAATAGAATCAGTCTTTAGTTGTAGAAGGAAAAATTAGCTATTATCTCTAGTCGAAAATTCAGAAACTTTATTGACATAGTATAAATCTTCTTATCTATTTCGCCATTAGCTATTTGTACTATCTATCCTAAATTTAAAAGCTCTTCTTAAGTATAGCCTATAAATTCCTAATCTTCTAGTAAATTGAAAAACACAATAAAATTTGTATCATATTCTTACTGATAAATATTATTGTTACATTTCTAGAAACTTTAGATGTTTCTAATTATCCTCCTCTCATGATAATATAAAAACTATTTTAATTCATGGAAAAGATTAGGGAGGTGCCGCCGCGGGGACTTGAACCCCGGACAACCCGGTCCCTGCGTGATCCGGCCTTCAGCCGGGCGCTCTCCCGGGCTGAGCTACGGCGGCATTATTATTTTATGAAGAATGAATTTATAGGTTTAAT
>JAPYVG010000072.1 GCA_028277025.1 Sulfolobaceae archaeon | reverse complement strand
AAATAGCCCTCATACTCATACCATTAGCATACATTCTCAAAGCCTCCTCCCTCAACTTCCTAGAATGATGATGATAACTAGCATCACCCAAGAAGTACTTACCACAATCCCTACACAAAAACTTCTACCTACCCAAAGGCCTACCACACTTAACAACATGATGACTACCACAAGAGGGACAAGAAACGTCTTGCCTAAATACAGGCTTCCTACCCATAAGTAATACTCATTTATAAATAACTTAATGACGACACTATCCCCACACACTAAAATATGGAGTAACCATTTATGTTAACTTTTCTATTCTTGGAGTGTTTTCGTTAACCTTAAAGTAAATGTAGGGAACAGGGGAAGGGGATCCTTTTCAAATTTTGTGGAAAAAGTAAAAGGGCTAGCATAAAAAGGACGGACTTATATCCCCACCACTTTGGTGTGAGGGATTATGTTTGTCGCAAACAAAAATAACAGTCCTATTCTTATCAGCACTAACCACATCTAGTCTTGTTTCCGTAATCCTTAATACTCGCTGAGTAAAAATTGTTAAAGAAATGGCGAGAACCACGAACTGGGACGATGAACTCCTTGAGGCGACTAGGTATGGTGACTTGATTAAAGTACGAATAGCACTCGAAAATGGGGCAAACCCAAACGCTGAAGATAAATACGGCTGGACGCCATTGCATATAGCAGCATTTAATGGTCATGTTGACGTTGTTAGGGTTTTGCTTGAGTATGGTGCTTGACCCAAACGCTAAAAATAATGACCGTAGGACGCTATTGCATATAGCGGTATCGAAAGGTCGTGTTGACGTTATTAGTTTTTTGCTTGAGCGTGGTGCTGACCCAAACGCTAAAAATATTTTCGGCTGGACGCCATTGCATATAGCAGCATTTTTTGGTCATGTTGACGTTGTTAGGGTTTTGCTTGAGTATGGTGCTGATCCGCGGATTGCCGACAATGAGGGGCATATTCCCTTAGATTATGCTAATGATAGTGCAATTCGTAGTTTACTTGAGAGTGCCTTGAGAATAATGCAAATCCCCAACTACGAGGTCTTGGAAAAAATAGGTGAAGGTGGTTTCGCTATAGTTTACAAAGCAAGGAGGAAAAAAGATTCATTGCTTGTAGCCATAAAAGTTCCTAAAGTTGCTGATAAGGATTTCGTTAAAGAGTTGGCAGTATGGCAGAACTTAAATCATCCAAATATAGTAAAACTCATAGATTTTGATATAAATCCTAGACCTTACATGGTAATGGAACTAATGAAGGGGGGGTCACTTCATGGAAAGACTTTTGATAAGGATACAGCTACTAGGATAATTTAGATGTTCTTTCTGGATTAAAATATGCTCATGAAAAGGGAATAATTCATAGGGACATAAAACCGTCTAACATACTTTTAGATGATAACGGTAGGGCAAAGATTAGTGATTGGGGATTAGCAAAATTTTCAGATATAACCACATCTACAAACGGAGCATTTACCCTTATTTACGCGGCTCCGGAACAGTTAGATTCACAAATAGGTCCAATTGACGAAAAAACGGATGTATATCAAGTATGTGAAGTATTTTATGAGATCCTTACCGGTAGGCCGGTTTTCCAAGGAGATGTAAGGGAAGTATATAGTAAAAAACTTAAAATGCAAATCACTCTACCGTCTAGCATTAATCCAGACCTAAAGGATTATGACGAAATATTTTTGAAGTGTTTATCTCCCAAGAAAGAAGACAGATATTCTACTGAAGAACTTTTATCCATTTTATCTAATAGGCAATATACTAGACTTACAAGTAAAAATAATGCGTATGCCTTTGTAGAGTTAGCATATTATGCTGTTCAATATTCAAATGATTATAAGAAAGCGCTATTTTGGATAGAGAAAATTAACACTGTAGATAAAAAGGATGTTATAAGCAGTTTAAAGGAAAAAATTAATTATGATATAGGCACAAAAGAAGATATTTTACAGAAGATAGAGCTTTTAAGAAATCAAATTGGTTCATCAAAATGATTAATTTTGAAATAATCTATTTATACATGTATATAACTAACACACTAGAAATTTTTGGTAGATTAGGCAATTCTTACATACCCCTATATTTTAATCTACTACTGATAAATACCCCACTATATTACCAATATCATGATCTATTTAGTCTCTCTTTAAAACTATTTCTCCCTTTACACCCTTTACTTCATGGATTTTTCCTATATCCTCTTTTTCTAACTCTTTAAATGCCTTTTTAGCTATCAATTCTGGTAAATTGTATTCTCGTACTACTGATGATAGTGTAACATGGCCTGATTTCATGAGTTCTCTTTTAATTATATCTTTAGCTTCAAATATTTTTTCAGTTTCCAGCTCTGGTTCAAAAATATCGATATAACTATTTATTCTGTTATCTAGCTTATTGTAGATTTAGACTTTCTTAGATTTCACACAAAATTATGTTTTGTTTATTTTTAAGGCTTCACTTTTGGTGAAAGATTAAATACTAATCTTTCTTAACCAACGTAAGACGAGCATAACTATAAGTGCTGAAGCATACTACGAGGAAGCAGAAGAATTACTTTCAAAGGGTGACCTTGTTCAAGCTTGTGAGAAGTATTATAAGGCTGCTGAGGAAACAATAAAGCTTCTGGTTATAGAAAATAACCTAAAAGAAATAATTAAAGAGGTCGAAAATAAGGGAAGATGGGAAATTGAAAGTTTATTTAAAGCCTCTAAGTATTACGAAATAAATATCCCGAAATTGCCATTCAATAGAGAAATGCATGGACTCTTCCTGTTAAGGGATTTCATGAAATTAGCCTAAATGAGAAAGAAGTTACAAAATTGAAAGAAGAAGTTAGAAAACTGGTTGTAATAGCCGTTGTCAGCAGTTTCCGATAAACTGTGAAGTTTATATTACTTTGATGGAAAATATAGAGCAGTCACACCAGATGGGTGGATATATCACGATGAGGTGTGACGGTGAATAAAAGATATGCGGGTTTCCCCACATCCGTGATAGGCGTAGGCTGGGGTTATCCCGCTAAAGGGGCGGAGGGGTAACGGAAATGACTCTGTTGAAGCCCAAGGGCTGAGGATTGGATACAATTTCATGAAAATTCAATGAAGTCCCAACCCTCAAAAATCGTGCTTATGTTATTTCTTATCTCCTCTATAAGGTAATTTCATCTTTAATGGATATTCTGACTAGGTTAAATTCTGACAGCAAATCCCTAATTCTTTATACTCAGTTTTAAAAGCCCAGAGTAGAGTTCCTCGTAAAGCTTTTCAGCAGGAACTTTTTTAGATACGTCGTCGTAGATTTCCCTTACGTCTATGAAAATGCAATCCACGTTTAAAGAGTTGAGAGTTGAGAGTACTAAACTTGATTTTCCAGTCCTCTTTAAGCCGAGAACTACTATCATTCTCTCGTTTAAACTCCTTTTAACTTATCTATTTCAGTTTCGCGTTCGAACAAGTGTCTTTAATGGAATCTTTAGGTTCTGTTGAAAACAGCAAGTATCACCCCTGATACTTAGTATCACCATTTGTCCCTACACTTTCATCTCACTCATTTTATGATAATTCATGATAGAGTGTAGAGACTTAGCCCTCAGCCACAAGTTGGTCATGGGACTCCATCGGCACGGAGCTCACATCTCTGCAATCTCCCTTTTGGGCATAGCCCACATCGGTTTGAGAGATCATCATATAGCGACGAAAATTTGTTATAAACAGACAAAAAGATTTCTATCAACGTGAGAAAGGATTCAGCCCTTATCTGGTATAAGGTTCTTCAAGACATAGCCTCACTCGTATCCCTTATGATACTCGGTATTTTACTCCTTAAATATGAAAAGAGGAAAGAGGAGACCAATTTAGAAAATAGAGAATATAGGATTTAAATTTGTTTTTTACCTATGAATATTTTATTTCATATACTACATTATATTTATAAATCCCGACACAAACTTATTATATAATGAGGCTCGAGTATTCTGTTACGACTACTCATACTTCGAGTGCACTCAGGGAAATTTTGTCTGATCCAAATTTCATCCTTCCCAAAATTTTTAGGTCTATAAAGACCATACGAAGCGAGGGTTCTTCCTTCTCCGGTACGGCGAGCTATTTAGGCATTAACCACCAGTTTCACGGCAATGTTTACTCTTCCTACAATAAGGTAACATATGTATTTCAAATCAGAAAAGGTAAAGATCTTGGCTCGGGAAAAATGATTTTTAATATAAATACTGATGGAAGGTTAGACATATCAGTAGAGTACAGCGGTTTTATGGAAAAAGTGTCTATAATGCTTTTAAAAAAATGGATAGAGGATTTTATTTCTAATATCAACGAAGAAGTAAGATTAGAGAGAATAAAAAGAAAAATATGATGCTAAAGACGTAAAAAGACTATGTACCTTTGGAAAAGTTCAGGGGATTTTTACCTTTTATATAATATTGATCGAGAAAAAATATATATACTATGATCGAGAAAGAATTGTTAAGCGTTGAGAATAAAAGGTTAACAAAAGTAATATTAACTATTCAATGATTATAATTATTCTAGTAATTTTAGTCCTAAGTAGTCTCTATCTATTATTTAATACAACTTCAAAGCCAACTGCTAGTCAGTTCACCGAGTTAAATCTTATGATCAACCATGTAAAAGATGTCTTGTACACTAATATATCAGCCAGAAGTATGGTTATAGAGAACTCTAAAAACATATCGATCTTATTTTCTGACATACATAAAAGCGATTACTTCGGTATCTCAATAATAAATTCATCAGACGTTAGGTTCTTAAACGATTCAATTTACGATAATAGTTATGACGGAATAAACGTTCAAAATTCCACTGATGTCATAATACTTTGCGACAACATCTCCTTTAACGGACACGATGGGATTACCGTATGGGAAGGGAGCCAGAACCTATCAATAAGTCATAACGTTCTCAACGGCATTCAGTACGGTGTTTTCATATTATGCAGTAACGATGTTAACATAACGTAGAACCATATAATTAACTCTACTTTATATAACGTCTATCTATACGACCCTATATATGTGAACGTGAAGAATAACGTGATAGTAGGAGCAGGAGCTGGCATAGAAGTCGATTACGGACAGTTTATTTACGTAGTAAACAACACGATAGCTTATAACCAAGTCGGAGTTTACCTTGGTCTGGGTATTTATAACATGAGTTTATGTTACAATAATATTTCACACTCTAAGTATTTTGGTCTAGTAATACGCTATTATCCACAGCCCTTCCTATATAAATGACTTCATAGCATCTTCCACCATATGTTTCTTCGAGAGACTTAACCGATCCAATAGAAACGTCTCTTTATCATCTGTAGTACCCACTACAACTTCTGAATCTAACTATTCTCTTTATGTTCTGGTCATAATTACTATTGTGTTACCTATAACAAGCTACTTATCTTGGGGAGAAAGAGACGCAAGGGATAGTTCTCTTATTTGCCATTCATAGTTTAGTAGCTCTAGGCATTCTTTTTCGCTAATTTTCTGTATGATCATTCCCTAACTTACTATAACGTAGTCTCCCTCTCTTACTTCTTCATTAGCGTTAATTAAAGCTGGCTTATGTTCCCCGTTTCCGAAATCCACTAAAGCTATCATATTTCCTACATGGACTACCCTTGCTGGAATGCTAATGCACACAATACTAATGTTATTTTATTAACTTTTAAACATTAGTTATCATAATGAGTTTATTGGATTTAGAGGTAATAGACTTAGACGTTGAGATAAGAGAGGGTGAGATAGTTAGGGCTAAGAGTTAAGGAAACAAGCTTAGGGACTTTGATAAAGTCCTGATAGGCAAAAGGGCTAACAGACTTTACGATCTCTTGCCAAGGATTTTAGCCACGTGTAGCCAATCTCACATTTTAGCTTACACGCAAGCGGGTAGATCAACAAAAGAAGTCACACAAACATTAACTCTTCTAGAAATAATAGAGAGCCACGTAAAACACCCCTATGCCTTTTACTAACTTATTAGAACCATAAAGCAATCTTAACTACATGTGAATAGTATAAAATATAGTACTTGCTATTCTAATTCATTCCTCCTATGACGATCCAGTGATCCTCGTTCAACAAGTTTTATCCTTATTATTAAGACCTATCAAGCATTTATAAGTATCATTAGAGTAATTAAATTATTATAAGAATTCGCTTATTAAAGTTAATAAGGCATTTCTAAATGCCTCTTTTAACTCAATTTTCCTGCTTAAGATTAAATTAGTATATATTCCCCAAGTGTCTTTGGGATTTAATCCTCTTCTCCTAGCTATCTCACTTAACACCTCATAGTGTTTTTCGCCATTTTCTAGTCTTTTAATTATATAATCTGGAACTTTAATTCCGCTAGAATACCCTACGTACTCCATACCTTTGAATAAAATTACACAAACAGTCTCTTCAAAAATACTACCAAACCTTTGAGCCAAACCACTTTCTAAGCCTAAATAAGCGCTGTTCTCATCTTTAATTAATTTATACAAATTGTAAGCCCTATTTTTAGCGCCTATATAAGTTTCTTCATTTACTGGAGTTATGTCAACTCCTGATTCTACGTTGTAAGGAATTACCTTAGGTTCTCCAAAAATTTTACTAACCTCTTTTAAATATTCATTAATAACTTCGTTTATTGCCTCATACTTTACCTTGCTTACTGAGCCTAAATATAACATCATCTGTAGGAATAATTTATAATAATCTTAAAAATCTTTTGTACACTAAATAACTACTACTTAAATATTCTTAGCGCGTTATATTATTTTTAAATAATAGAAGTGATTTTCTATCAAATATTACATTAAAAATAAGCCAACCCTTTATAATTATAATTTAAAATCTATAAAGTAAAAGTAAAAACAACGATAAAACTTAAAAACTTCTCTATTACGAGTTAAGGATAATAAAGGAGATAAATATATGCGAAAAATCATTTAAAATCAATATATTTGATCTGATTAAAATTTTCCAAAGATTATACGAACTTGATACAAAGCATATATATAGATAGTGATAAATTAGTAATATATACTAAAAATAATATTTATGAAAAAGAATCCGTGTAAGGTGTTACACACTGAGAGATTTGCTTAAAATGGTAAAAAATAATTTTGAATTCACTAATTTATATCTAAGAGTTGATTGTAAAGGATGTGAAAAAAGATTATTACCAAGGAGTTAGATATCTTAAAGAATTTCGACGAGATCAACATTGAATATGATGCACGATTTAGTAAACTAAAGATTGACAAACTCTTACTTATTCTTAGTAATTTATCAAAGGATATTACTATCAAAAAGTCTGCCAGCGAAGCGGTAATTATACATAATTAAAATATGACACATCTAGAGGTAGAAAAGCTATGGGCAATAAATACACTTTCATTTTAACGTCTGTGTTAATAACTGCCCTAATCTCAAGGGCAATTAATAATATAATACTTACACTATCTCCAGTAATTGCTAAATTTGAATATCATATCCCGCTAGAAGACTTAGGATTAACAGAATCTTTAGTGTTAGTCTCAATAATAATTTCTATGTTCTCAGTTAATCTGATTTACTCAAAGAAGATCTTGATTTTATCATTCTTGTTTCTATCTATATCATTAATTTTGCTTAATGTAAATAATTTGAATATTTTCTTTATATCATTAATTTTAGCTGGACTAT
>JAPYVG010000173.1 GCA_028277025.1 Sulfolobaceae archaeon | reverse complement strand
CGGCGGGGCGGGCCCCCCCCCCCCCCCAAAGCAATAATACTCATCTTTCAAAGTTTTATTTTACCTTTTTCCTCAATTATTCATGGATTGTTGTTTTAAATATATAGGCTTTATAAGAAGAGATGATAAGTTGGCTTCTAGGGCTTCAATCGTTAAAGTTGAAGTTAAAAATGAGTATGCTGATGGATTAGAAAGGATCGAGGAGTTTTCTCACTTAATAATCATCTACCACCTTCATATGGCAGATCCAAATAAGAGTTTAAAGCGGGTTAGAGGAGGAGTTGAGGTAGGGGTTTTCGCAACCAGATCTCAACACAGACCAAACCCTATAGGAATTTCTGTAGTTGAATTGATAAAAAGGGAGGGGAATGTGTTATACGTTAAGGGGATAAACGCTTTTGACGGTACTCCGGTACTTGATATTAAACCTTATGACGAGTGGGATTCAATCCCAAACCCTAAAGTCCCAGGTTGGCATAAGGGAGAGATGAAAGGGACAAGCTAATATGACTTCGTTATATCAACCATCTATATATATTTCCGCCCAAATGAAGATTTAGGAGTTAAGTAGTGGTCAAAGAAAACCCCCAAGCCTTTACAAAGTATTTCCCCAAAATCCAAGAATTTTAATATCAGATGAACCCACAGCGAATTTAGATGTAAACTTTAGGTTGATGTTATACGATAAGATAAATTTGATTAAAGAAGGTTAGTGAACATAACTACGGCCATGTTAAGTATTCATGAATACGCAAATAATGGTTTAAACCCAAATATAAGTGTTTACCCGTGGTGTAACTTTTCCTTACTTTTAATCCCACCACGGGCTAAGGGATCATACACAGTCACCCATTGGGGCTGGTCGAGGGAAACACCTATATAAACAGGACTTGTCAAAACGATATTTAGAAGTGATTAAAAGTAACGAGTAGTTACGTAGAAGCGTTACAGTCTTCAACTCCCCTAGACTCGATTATACTGATGGTACTATTAATTACATAGGTATTAAGATAATGTAACCAATAATGAGGCAATAAATTCCTCCATAGGATTCCACGACATACGGAGCCAATTGAAGTACAAATGTAGTTCAAATGAAAAGTAAGAATATTATCACTCATGACATTGTAGGTATTGCTTTACCACGTTAGCGGTTCAAATTCCTTTTTTGTACTGAAAAAGGTTCCGCTAAATGCTATCAAGCTCCAAAACTTTAATGACGAGTACGATATTGTCCCCATCATCTAACCTATAGCCCAACCGCTCATTCTTAATACTACGATTTCCACTCCCCGTCACTATTTCTACTGCTGATTAAATAGTTTTTCCGAATATAATCCCTATTAAGAACCTTGAGAGTATTATAATATAAACGTCATCTATGCGCTTATAAAACACCTAAACTTATCATTGCTGATGTAAATACTGTCCTAGTTCCTAACACTATTACCCTTTGGTAAATTATTGAACCTATTACCTTTCCTCCGAAGGGTATTGATACTATCAAGAAGGATAACCACTGGGGGAAGTTGAATTGGTTTACTGTGAAGGCGGGAGCTATTAATACATAAGTTGAAACTGTGTGATGAAGGGAAGAGCGTTGTTGAGCCTCATTTAGGCTTTTGTTTATATCTTAAAACATAAGCTTTAACTTGCTGGAGTGTATATAAATTTAATTTAAAAAGTTATGAAATTATCATTATTAGTTCTTTCCCTTAAGCTCCCTCTCTATTCCCTCGATTATGATCCTTTGTAATTTGATGTAATACTCTTTGGGTTGTTCAGCTCTAGGCTTAAAGTTAGGGAAGATCTCTTGATCATCTTCCCAACTGGGTATAATGTGTATGTGGGTATGAAATATCACTTGACCAGAACTCCTCCCCACGTTTGTTAGGACTCTAATCCCATCAGCCTTAAGTGTGTTTTTTATTGCCCTTCCTAATAATTTTACTACCTTTCCTACCCTTTCAAGGGTTTCGTCATCTACTTCCAGTATATTATCAAAGTGATTATTAGTAGCTATAAGGGTATGACCCGGAGTTACCGGAAATTTATCTAAGAAAGCCGTAAAGAAGTCATCTCTGTAAAGTATATATCCCTCCTCCTCTCCCCTTAATATCTTGCAGAATAAGCACATAATAAGAAATTTGAGGGGAGTGATTTAAGTTTTAGCTTTGTGCAACGATAAAATTTATTATGTTGCACGAGTATAATGACGTAATGTCCTTTCAATATTCTCAAGATCAATTAGGATTTCAGAAACTTAGGGACGCATCTTTGTGGTTTATTATTATAGGAATACTATCATTAATAGGTTTTTTTGCTGGAGTCGGAGCGATAATAAATATAGTAGCATTAATAATATTTTTCATGTTCGCAATTCCCTCACTAAGACAAGCATTTCAAATATTTTATTCTACTGGAAAGGACGTATCACAAGGGTTTACCGGGATTAACTTGATACCTATAGGTATAATTATAGAGATATTGGGTGGTATTATTGTGGCGGTTGGGATAGTTACTGGAAGTGATGCAATTATTTCAATAGGTGGTATAATAGCACTTTTAGCGGCAGTAATATTGTTTATTGCGGGATTACTAATAGGGTTATCAATCTATAATGTTGGGTCTTTTTATTCAAATGATATGTTAAAAATTGGGGGAATCCTAATAATAATACCATTCGTCAGCTTTATAGGTTGGATTCTAACTTACATAGCCTCAGATGAATTAAGTACAAGATCAATGGGTGGTTTTGTCCCTCCAGCCCCGTTACCTCCTGCCACATTACAAGTTTACCAGGTAGGACAAGGCATTATAAAAGCGGACGGTACTGCGATAATAACTTTATACTCTTCAACAAGTTTAATGATAACCAGTGTATCTATTGACGGCACTTCATATGTGACTAATCAAATAACACCCCCAATACTCAACCCGGGTTATAATACGGTTACTATAAAGTTCCCACCAATAATTGGCTCACCGGGGAATAATTACACATTAACGATTTACTTCTCAAACGGGCAATCAATAAAAGCAGTAGTAACTTATGTTTAGATAAATTTCCGGTAGCCTGAGTCATATCCTTACAGCTACTAACAATTACTGTTATGGGAATCAAGTGTACAAATTTCACTTGCAAAGACAAAAATATTCATACTTAATCTTTGTTAGATCCTTGCTTGAGTATAGCTATAGTTTTGGAAATTTTAGGTTATGTTTCCGTCTCTATCATACTATCGTCCCTGGACTCGTCTTTTGGTCTTGAGATTAATATATATAATGCGTCTAGGTGCGGATTTAACGGTAAAAAACAAAGTTAATAACTGCCGATATCACTTTTGCTATAATGCTCTGGCTTATATTTTATCTTAACACGAGAAATGCTATAAACTCCAGTGACTTTTCACTGATGTTTTAATAATATTTGGGCACTAAGGGTTTGACTTCATAATTACTTATGCGGCATATAAAGAAGGATTAAAGTCTGTGAGGACTAGGTATTGGTATTAAGTTCTTCTTCTAGGAGATCTATTCCTATTTTATCTAGGCTTTTTATCCAATCAATGAGTCCGAGTGATTAATAGTCACGAGAAATGACTATTAGTCACGATGAAGGCCGAACTCTGAATAAAGCCTGTCGACGTAAAGACCACTGGAGTTGAGACAGATGATGGTGATGAACTTGTCGAACTTTTCATCATTATATAGGCTGCACCTACACCAATCAATATTATTATCAAGAATCCAGCTAACAACCATATTTTATAGGACA
>JAPYVG010000012.1 GCA_028277025.1 Sulfolobaceae archaeon | reverse complement strand
ACTGGTGAGTGAGCTTAACCTGAGGAGCGTGGAGGCGTTTCTCAAGTTCGTTGAACGTTATTTAGGCGGACCGCCTGGACTGATGAAAATCTTTAAGTTACGTTAAAGTCCCATAACTGCTGTAAAAGAATAAATGTTATACGGTTATTATTTAAGATTACTAAAGGTGATAATAAGGGTAGATTTGGGGGTTTCCCATATTTAATTAATAAATTCAAGATACCACAATTTATAACAATATTTAAATCTAACTACGTATCAGTTTATAATGTGAGAACACTTGATGAAATAAAAGAGATTTATGGCCTTACTGATGAGGAATTGGAATATGCCATAGAAAAGGCTAAGGGCATAATACTTGGTTATGCTATGGAGTTAAGAGCAATAAAAGTTCTTGAATCCATGAATTTTAGAAATATACGTTATGTGGACTTACCCACTCATGACCTAGAGGCTGAAAAATGCGGAAATAGGTATTATATTGAGGTGAAGGCTTCTAAGAAATCTCCAACCAGGGAGTATTCTGCACATAAATTGGCCATGATAGCCATGCTTGACGGTACTCATTTAACTTTAGTCATGAACCCTTCCCCACATCTTTTCGAAACCGAAGACATTTTAAGTGAGCCAAAAAGAATCTTGTATAGATTTTTTAAGTATGCTTATAAGGGCGAAACAGAGAGTTTAAAATCACTTATTAGTGACGAGAAGTATAAGGTCATCTTATCTAATTATCAGAGAGTTATTAAGTACTATATGGGTAAATACAATGTGAGTTTAGACATTCTTAAGTCCTTGTTTTAATGCTCTGTTTATATTACTTAATGAGAGTTCACGTTCAGCTTGGTCGAGGTATTTATACACTGTTGAATGTTCCTTTCCTTGAATTAACAATTCTATTGCCTTTTTAGCAATTTGTAGTTGCTCAATATTACCTAATAGTCCTATCATATGATCCCCTATGATTATTTGTACTCCAGTATATTCTTGAATTGTTTTCTTTGTCTTTCCCTTTTCACCGATTATTCTACCTTTAATTCTCCTTATTGCCTCTGGGGATGAAAAGTAGTCCTTTAAATCTATAATCTCTAATCCATAATCATCGCTCATTAGTTTCATCGAATCGTCAATGCTGAACCCTAGTCCTATGGCTTTTATCACCGAAATAACCTTCATTGCGTCGTACGCATTTCCGCTCTTTGGTGAAACTTTAATTGATTTAGTTTTCTCGTCAATTTCGACTTTAGTGTTACTAATCTCCTCAAGTCGTGGTAATATTCCCTTCAAAACGTTTAATTTATCATCCGGAACTGTTATGTACATCATTTTTATCTACTCTTTTAATCTTAAGAGTAGATAAAATTTTATCAACATCCATCACTTCAACGCTATTATCTTTAAAGAATTCATTAATATTATTAATATCTCTAATTAATAAATCTAAAGCGTTTGGATGATCAATATCTACCGCCTGGCTTACGTCTATGATATATGGGAGTCCATCAAAGACCATGATATTATATTCACTCAAATCTCCATGAACTAACTCTGCTTTATTCACCATTAATTCTATTTGATTAATAACTTCTTTATACAGTTCTTCAGTTACTTCCTCTCTTGGTAGCTCTTTTAATAATGGAGCTCTTATACCGTTTTCTCCTATAAATTGCATTACAAGAACGTTTTTGACAACTAGTATCGGCTCTGGGACTCTTACTCCAGCGTTCCACAACCTCTTTAAGTTCTTGAACTCTTTTTTAGCCCATACTTCTATGAGCTGTAAAGTGTTTGATATTTTTATGCCTTCAAATCTAGGATCTCCTAATGTATATCTCTCTAAAGCTCTCTTACTTGCTGCAGTCGAGACGTAGTAAATTTTTACAGCATACCATTTTCCGTCCTTGGTTAAGGCTGGGTATACTTTAGCTTCTTTACCAGATGAAATAGCTCCATAATAATTTTTTATATTTAATCTTCTAGAGATCTGAAAAAGAACATAATAAGTTCTTGAATCAAGGGTCGAATCTACAACTTTAAAAAGATCTTCATCTTTAATCCTTTTCTCCTCTTTTCTTTTCTTCTCTATCAAAATTCATCCTCTTAATTGCTCTATTACCTCAGCACTGACTACGTTTTCTTCAACTAGCCTTCTTACCTCACTCTCCTCATACCTATATACAATATCACATTTAGTTGGTTGGAAATCCCATGGTGCTGCTAGTACGACATCCCCCTCTCTTATCCACATTTTCTTTTTCATCTTACCTGGAATTCTCCCTAATCTTTCCTTTCCATCCAAACATATAACTTGTGCATGTTCAGCTCCTAGTAACTTCTTAACAACACAAATAACTTCTCCTTCAGCTGGTTTAGGGACTTCTCTGGAAGTTTGTGGTTGTTCTGATTTCTTTTTAGGCAATCAGTTTACCACCATTCAACTATTTATTTTAAAGCCTAAAAAGTTAAAGCGGTCTTAATAATTCGACTGCTATTGCTGTTGAACCTCCAGTACCATGGCATATACTTGCTATTCCCCTTTTTCCACCCATCTTTGACAATACGTTAAGCAAGGTCGTTATTATTCTAGCACCGCTGGCCCCTATAGGATGACCCAATGCAATAGCACCTCCAAACACATTAAGCCTATCATAAGGTACTCCAAGATATCTATTGTATAGCACGTTATTTACCGCGAACGCTTCGTTGTTCTCGAAATAATCAAACTGGGAAATTTCCATGTTAAGTTTCTGTAATAATTTTTTAACTGCGAAGATAGGTGCCTCCGTGAAGCGCCAACTCTCTATCCCAACCCAACTATATCCTAAAATCTTTGCTATCGGCTCAACCTTATACTCCTTAACTGCCTTCTCACTCATAAGAACTAAGGCCGCTGCTCCATCACTTATCTGTGAAGAATTACCAGCTGTATGTAAGCCATCTGGATTAAAAGCTGGCTTTAGTTGAGCTAATTTCTCGACAGAAGTATCCCTTCTTATTCCCTCGTCTTGTGTTACTACCTTTCCATTAACCTGAACTTCTACCATTTCATCTTTGAAATAGCCTTTGTCGGTGGCCTCAGCTGCTCTCTTATGGCTTTCGTAAGCTACTTCGTCCAATTCCCTCCTGCTGATATTGCGAGCCTTTGCCACCATGTCTGCCTCTTGCCCCATTAGTTTCATATTAAACGGGTCAGTTAATCCGTCCATTAGCATTGTGTCTATAAACTCTAATCTCTTACCTAGTAACATTTTCACTCCCCATCTTGCTTCACTCTTTATTGCTAACATAGCCTGACTCATACTTTCCATTCCTCCAGCAACTACTATATCAGCATCACCGCTCTTGATCATTTGTGCCGCATTGATTACACTAACCATTCCGGAAGAGCATACCATATCTACGCAGTACCCATCTATTTCCATAGGTATTCCGGCCTTAATGGCGGCTTGCCTAGCTAAATCTTGACCGTGCCCAGCTCTTAATATGTTTCCCATTATTGATATGTCTACCTTTGAAGGATCTGCCTTAGCTCTTTTTAATGCTTCTTTTATTGCTATAGCTCCTAAATCAACTGGTGAGAGGTCCTTAAAAACTCCTCCAAATTTCCCTATTGGGGTCCTTACTGCTGAAACAATATATACATCAGCCACAATAACCCATATGTTTAAACAGTTTTAAATTTTTTAAACAAAGCCTACTGGTTCACCCCTAAGGTCAAAGAAAGAGGCCTCTGTTATTCTTACATTAATTCTTTTACCTAATTCTACGCTATCCTTAATCACTACTGGAATATAATTTATGGTTCTACCTATTACTGAACCCTTTCTCCCATGTTCAGTAGTTATTATATTAGTAATACTTCCTACATATTCTGAATGAACTTGGTATGCTACATCTTCATAAACCTTGTTAGCGATTTGCATTCTGGCCTTCTTTACTGGATCTGGAACTTGAGGCATTGAAGCACTTTTGGTATTTGGTCTTATAGAATACATAGCCAAATGAATTCTATCGAACTTCAATTCCTTTATCAAGTTTAACGTATTGTTAAATGCCTCTTCATCTTCCCCTGGATGACCTATAATAATATCAGTGGTTATATTAACAATAGGTATTTTACTCCTAATTTCTTTAACCAAAGACCTATATTCGTCCACAGTATATTTCCTATTCATTAATTTCAGAACCCTATCATCCCCGCTCTGGACTGGGAGATGAACGAATTTAAATACTTTCTTGTCCCTTAATACTTCTAATAAACCGTCTATATCTCTTATCGCTTGTTCAGGTGTCATCATGCCTATTCTTATCATAAAATCTCCTTCGATTTCAACTACTTTTTTAACTAAATCTGAGAGTTTAATATTCCCTATATCCAGCCCGTAAGCCGCAGTGTCTTGCCCAGTTAACTCTATTTCTACTGCACCATTTTTAACAGCTTCTCTCACTGATTCAACTATTAAGTGAGGCGGATAGCTTCTGAGTTTTCTCCTAGCTAATTTAGTTATACAAAAATTACAATCTCCAGCACAACCATCTGCTACCGGTATTATTGCAATTTTTCCCTCAAAGACCCTTGGTGTTATCAATTTTTTACTCTCTTCTAAGTGAACTATTCTCGTCGGACTTTCTATTACATCAATTATTTTATCTACACTCTGAGGCCCTATTATTGAGGCTTCTGGGGCCAATGCCATTACCATAGCGGGTTCGGCACCAGCTAAACAACCTGCAATAACTAGTTTTTTACTCTCTTTTCTTAGCTCCTTAATCCTCTGCTTCATCCTCTCTTCCGTTTCAAGCCTTACAGCACATGTATTTAGTACAATGGCGTCAGCTTCTTTAATATTACTAACTATCTCATGTCCTCTGTCCCTAAGTAATGTTTCCATTATATACGTATCTCCCCTATTGAGTGCACAGCCATAAGTTTCAATATAAACCTTCACTGTAAGTCACAAGTAATTTATACTCAGAGTTCTTAAGATTACTTGTGACTCAACAAACTGAAGAGCAATACAAGGCTTTACTTGATAGGTTGTATTCTAAATTACCAGATAAAGTGCAAAAAGTGAGTGGCCAAGCTCTTCCGACACTAATAATTCTACATATAGGTAATAATACTATAATAAAGAACTTTAGTGAGTATTGTGATAGGATAAGAAGAGAAGATAAAATATGCATGAGATATTTACTTAAAGAACTGGCAGCTCCGGGTAGTATTAATGAAAATGGACAACTAGTTATTCAAGGTAAGTTCTCTTCGTCAGTAATAAACATGCTATTTGAGAGGTTCTTAAGGGCTTATGTGCAGTGCAGTACATGTAAGAGTCTCGATACCGTATTAAAGAAAGAAAAGAAGATCTGGTATATTTCGTGTTTAGCGTGTGGTGCACAGACTCCGGTGAAACCTTTATGAGAAGAGTAAGCCTTAATGTGATCAGGCAAAACGGTTATGTTCTTGTAAATATTTGTGAACCGGAATTAATAGGAAAGACATTCACTAAAGGAGATATAAAGCTAGTTATAAATGAGGAGTTTTACGGTGGGCAAGAAGTAGGTTTAGAATACGCTTTTTCCTTAATTGATGGGGCTAATGTGGTAAATATTGTGGGAAAAGAGATAGTAGACGAGGCTGTAAAAAGGGGTTTTGTTGCTAAAGATGGGGTGTTAGAAATAGAAGGCATTAAATTTGCCCAAATCTACAACTTATAATAATGGTAAGAAAGTTTTGTGTAGTTTGCGGTAGAGAGGATGGAGAGTTTATAGGTTCACTTTGCTTAGACTGTTATATTAAGACTAAAGAGCTAGTTCAAGTCCCTAAAGAAATTCACGGAAAGTGTTGCAAAATTTGTGGCTCTGAATGGGTTGAAGGTAAGTGGGTTAAGCCTAATGACCCCTCAATGTCTGTTTTTGAATCAATAGTTTATAGAGAGCTGGGTAGGAGAGTTAAACTCGATGATAACGTAGAAGAAGTGGATTATAATATTATTAATCAACATTACGATCAGCACGGTCATCTTTTTGTGAATATAGAAATTAAAGGCAAAGTAAGGGGTAAAGAGTTTAGAGTAATTAAAACTGTGAATGCTAAAATTGAGAGGACTATTTGTCCCTCGTGCATGAGGAAAAAGGGTCATTATTATGAAGCTATAATTCAGTTAAGGTTTAAAGAGGGTAAATTGGACGCAAATAAGAGGCAAGTCTTTGAGTCCTTCTTTAACGAAGAAGTCATTGACAGTTTATCCGATGTTATTGAAGGGAAGGAGGGAGTGGACTATTATTTTATAAAAAAGAGCGTCGCTAAAAAGCTTGTATCTACAGTCTCTTCTACTTTGAAAGATATTAAGATTACTGAGAGTTATCAGGATGAAAGAATGAAAAACGGTAAAAAATCCGCTAAGACTGTTATTTCTGTTAGGTTATGATAGTAATAGGTATCGATGAGGCGGGTAGGGGTTCGTTAATAGGGCCTATGATAGTCGCTGGAGTAGCAATAGATGATAAGTATTTGGAAGTACTGAAGAGGCACGGTGTAAAAGATAGTAAAAAACTGACAAGGAAGAAAAGGGAAGAGTTATTCAATCTAATAACCTTTTATTCAAAAGCTGTAATGTCAGTGAAAGTGTTCCCAGAAGAAATAGATAAAGAAAACTTGAATAAGTTAACATATGTAAGTATTATAAAAATATTGTCGGCTTTATCAGTTCTTAAGCCCTCTATAGTAACGATTGATAAAGTAGGCAATATGAGAGAGGTTGAGGAGTTTGTAAAAGGTTTGAACGTAAAGGCAAATATTGTACATAATGCTGACGTTTATTTTACTGAATGTAGTTCTGCAAGTATAATAGCTAAGGTTATAAGGGATAGGTATATTGAGAGTCTTAAGACTTTTTACGGGGACTTCGGTAGCGGATATCCTGGAGACGAGAGGACTATAGAGTGGGTTAAAAAAGTTTATTCCTCGTCTCCCTCTCCTCCTCCTATCATTAGAAGGACGTGGAAAATTTTACAAGATATCGCACCTAATTATTATATCGAGAAATGGTAACTAACTTACCCGCTGAGGCAAAAGCTAAATGGTTAAAATATATGGACGCAAAAACTACCGAAGAAAAGATTAAGGCCTTACAAGAATTCCTAAGTGCTGTACCGAAACATAAGGGCACGGAAAATTTAGTTTATTGGGCTAGAAGACGACTGGCGGAACTAAAAGAGGAAGCAGAGTTAGAAAAGAGAAAATCTTCGTCAGTAGGAAAAGGAATTCAATTCTTTATAGAAAAGGAGGGAGCGGGACAAGTAGTCTTACTTGGCGACAACGAGTTAAAGAATAAGTTAATGCGAGAGTTAACAAACGTCAAAACAGATCCTAAAGACATGCCTGTTCCCGGGATGATGCAATATAAAGACGTTAAAATACAACTTATAAACACTCCACAACTCATATTTAACGCTAGGAGTTTGATAGGTAAAATAGTAGGTCTAGCAAAAAACGCCGATGAGTTGCTTCTAGTTGTAAAAGATCAACAGATGTTTAATAATTTAAAATCGTTTCTGGAGTCTAACGGTATTATCTCACGAAAGCCCAGTGGTAGGGTTATTATCGATAGGAGTCGTTACGGTAATTCCGGGATCAGAATAGTAAATCTAGGCAAGTTAATAAATACGAATGAGGATGAAGTTAGGAAATACTTAGAGAGTTTTGGGATTAAGAATGCAATAGTGAAGATAATAGGAGAAGTAACTTTAGATGACATTGAAAGAGAGGTTTTCGAGACGAGCATTTATAAACCCTGTGTAGTAGTTTCCGAAGAGCCCTTCATTACCAACGGCTTTACTGTTGTGAAATGGGGTGAATGGGACAAACTAAAGGAGGAGGTTTTTAAAGGACTTGACGTTATAAGGGTTTACACTAAAGAACCTGGGGAAAAGCCTTCAAGTGAACCTTTAGTAATAAAACGTGGTGCTACAGTTATAGATGTAGCTAAGAAGCTTCATAACGAATTGGCTGAACAATTTAAATATGCTAGGGTTTGGGGGAAGTCGGTGAAGTTCCCTGGTCAAAAGGTAGGTGCGTATCATGTTTTAGAAGATGGTGACATTATAGAGATTCATACAACGTAAAAACGAACATTTATATGCTGATATAACATATTATAAATTATGGCATTAAAGTTATCAAAAAAGCAAAATGGAAGGAATAAAATTACTAAAAATCAAAATTACTCGAGCATAGACCTAATGTTTTATAAATCTTCATTAGCTAAATCGTTATCTAAGTCTTTAGAAAGGAAGCTTCTACAAGCTGGAATGCCAGACGATCCTCAAATTTTGGCTTCTAGGCTTTTGTTCTTCTTAATAACGTCAATGATCGCAATGTTTGCCCTAATCATAATAGGTATTTTTGCTTTTAGGGATTTTGTCTTAACTCATAACCCTAAGTTTGCAGTCTTTGGAATAATGAGTTTCATTTTTGGTGTCATAATACCCGTGATTACTTACTTAATTTTTGAAATGAATATCTCACAGAAAATAGAGGCTAGGAGGATAGGAATTGAAGCCGAAACTCCAGCTTTTTCAGCGATGTTTTTAGTCTTCTTAAGATCTGGGCTTTCTCCAAAAATATTATTTGAAAACTTGAGTAAAACCAAAGCGTTTAACTATATTAATGCAGTGTCAAAATATATAGTAAAAAGAATGAGTTATTTAGGAGAAGGTGTGGAAAAAGCGGTAGAGAGTTCAATTACTATAGTTCCATCTAAACTTTACGATGAATTAATGTCTACTTATATTACAGCTATAGTAACTGGTGCTCCAGTTTATGAAACAATGTCAAGTAAGGTTAAGGATATATTAAAAAGAATTGAGCTTCTAGCGTCTGTAGCAGCTGATAGGCTTTCTGGTGTGGGAGAGGGATATGTAACATGGTTAGCTTCTGGTTTTATTACCATTTATCTGATTCTAATTTTAGAATCAGTTTTCACATTACTTAAAGTTCTTCCGTTACCGATAATTGGAGTTCTGGTAGTTGTATTCATACCTATAGTGAATGTGATATTTATATGGATGGTTGATTCATTGCAATTTAAATTCCCAGAAAAGCAATTAAGAGCAGACAAGATCTTTCTAATGCTTTTCCCAGTGGGTTTCATTCTAGGAATTGTTCTAATGATGATTTTAGAACCTTTAATGGCAAGGATCTTTAATTATCCCGTGGTTTCCCTTGAATATTTGCTAATAGAACTGTTTACATTAAGCGGAACCACATTTGCAGTGCCAGCTACAGTTGTTGGTTTATCATTAGGGTTTATAATTGCATTAGTTCCAGCTTCAGTTATGGCGGAAAGGGAATTAAGGGAAGGTACTGGGTATGACATTTATGTCGTTAGATTGTTAAGGGCTATAGGAGAGGGAGTAAGGGCTGGTTTAACACCAGAAACTGTAATAAAGAATCTGAAGGATAGTAGTGAAATGGGTAAATTACAAGTTGTTCTGAAGAGGCTTTATGCATATATCAGACTAGGAGTACCATTAAAGGATGCTTTTAGAAAGGCTTCAGAAACTATAATTGACTTTCCTACGAGAGTGGCTTTCAACGCATTAGCTGACATGATAGAGATTGGTAGTTTAACGCCAGAATCAGTAGAAATTTTAGCAGATCAGTTAGATTCGCAAATAAGGATAAGGAATGAGTATTACGCTAAAATTAAAGTCCTACTCTACATGCCGTATGTAGGTTCTATACTTGCATTAGTAACATCTGTAATCTTGTCTAGTGCAATACTATCTTTAATAACTGCTGGAAAATTCGCATTCACTTATGGTCCATTAGCTTCAGCAACGGTACTAGTTCCTAAAGCAATTTATATGACAGCATTATCGTCAGTGTTTAATGCCGTTTTAGCCGGCTTACTAGTAGGGAAATTAGCTAGGGGTAGGGTCGCATCTGGTTATAAGCATGCTATAATACTTACGGTAATAACTATGTTCCTATTATTGATGGTTCTGCTAGTACGCTTCTCTTTCGTGTCTTCGCCGACGGCACCGACATTATAAAAGCTTATATAGATAAGAGGTGAAAAATAATGATAATGAAATTACCGAAATTACAATTATCAAAAAACGGGAAAAGTGAATCAAAGACGGTTACACAAATAGAAGAGTTGGATTTACCATATTCTTTATATCCACTTTTTATTCCAGTTCAGAGTATCGAAGGAGAAGTATATGCACAATATGAAATAGATTTATCACATACAATCCCCGATCAAATAATTCAAGATTTTCTAAATAATAAAATAGAGTTATCTATAGCAAAACCTAATGTATTTATAACTTATGATGAGGAAAAGGGAATCTACAAATACAATTTAATAGAGCCAATCATGGATATTAATACTTTTAACATTTACTTATTATTGGTCTCTGAAATTGAGAGAAGCCTATTAGAAAACGTTGATTATATTCCATTAGGCGGAATACTAAATAACTTAAGCAAAAAGAGGACAGACCTTAAAGTCTTCCAAGGTAAGATAGGTGAATTAAATGTAATTTCTACTCCGTTTAAAGTTGCACTATACTATTTATTGAGAAATATGTTCGGTTATAACATTCTCACCCCTCTCTTATTTGATACTAATATTGAGGATGTTTCAGTAAGTGGAATTAACTTACCGATTTATGTTTACCACAGGCAATTCGAATATACACCAACAAATATAGTTCTTACTAAGTCTATGAATTTATTTGGTAAAATTATAGATGGAGAACAACTATTAGACGAGTTAGTCTTGAGATTTATTTCTTTGGCTAATAAAACTATTTCAGTTGCAACTCCTATAGCAGACGGTATTTTACCAAAAGGGGATAGGATTGCAGCAACCTTTAGAAGAGAGGTTTCAATGAACGGTTCATCATTCGTGATTAGAAGGTTCAGCGAGAGTCCCATAACCATTCTTGACCTCATAAACTCTAAAGTATTATCCCCAGAGGTCGCTGCGTACTTATGGTACGCAATAGACATGAAAATGTCTTTCATGGTAATAGGAGTAACAGGTGCTGGTAAGACTACAGTACTTAACGCTATACTAAACCTGGTGAAGGAATCTATGAAGGTAGTCTCAATAGAGGATATTCCAGAGTTAAGATTAGCTCAAGATAACTGGGTTCAGTTATATGCTAGGCCAGCATATGGAGGACTAGGGAAAGAGGTATCTTTAATGGACTTACTAAAGTTGTCATTAAGATATAGACCGGATATAATAGTAGTCGGAGAGATAAGAGGTGAAGAGGCTTACGTATTGTTCCAAGCAATATCTACTGGTCACGGTGGTGCAACTACTTTCCACGCATACGATAGCGAGAGTGCCGTTAAAAGGCTAATGAATGAGCCTTTGAACATTCCCTCCCAGTGGATTCCGATGATGAACATAATTATAACGGTCAGACGTTTACCGTTATATGTAGGTGATAAGATCGTACTGAGGAGAAGGGCTGTAGCAATAGATGAGATAGTCTCTTATAATGATCTGAGGAGGAGTGTTAGATGGGATCCGAATACAGATTCTCACGTATTAGATTATGGTTCAATGGTAGTTTTAAGGGCTAGAGTCGAGGAGGCTGGTAAAAACTTCGACGATGTAAAGGCAGAATTAGAAAGAAGAGCTACATACTTAAAATTATTAGCTTCAGCTAGACAAATCGTGCAGAATAAAGAAAGTTATAAGTTGCTTAAGAAGTATGTAATTAAGTATAGTTTAAGGCCAGAAGAAGCGATGAGAGAAGTTCAAGCAATGGCTGGAACTAAGCAAGTTGTTCAGTAATGCTAAAAATTACTAATATAACCGTAATAAACCAGTAACCAAACACTGAATCAAAAAAGGCTATACTTAATAAGATAACTTGAATAAAGCCGCTAAATGTAGATTTATTCTTATCATCATCTTGCTTAACAAGAGTTTTAGGTGTCACTTTCCAACTAAACGGTATTCTGAATAAACCTTTCAAATAACCTATAAGTGATGCATTGATTATTGTTATGATAATTTTAACATCTATCTCTTTTTGTTTTGTTTCAAAAGAGTAAATAAGTAAAGACAAGATATAAGGCAATAAAATAACTAATAGTAAAAATTGATTTATTTTTAGTAAAGGAAATGTAATTGCTGAAAGCGATACTATTGCTATGAGAGAAGGATAAAGTCCCCATTGTTGTGCGTACATAAAACCTTCTATTCCTTTTAAGCTTTTAAATAGTTTTAGGGACTCGAAAAGGAGTTGCGAAGAGCCGTAAGACCATCTTTCTATTTGCCTAAATAAATCACCTAGAGTATACGGTGCTTTAACGTAAATTACAAGGTCGTTATAATATACTACTTTTACCCCGGATAAAAACAATCTAATACCTAACTCTAAATCTTCGGTAATGCTCCCAACTTTCCATCCACCTATTCTAATTAGTTCCTCTTTACGAATTGAGAAGGCCGAACCATTAGGGAAAATTGGAAAACCTAATCTTGCTCTTACTAGAAACAGTGACGTCATAACCTTTTCAGTGAATTCTGCGTAATATTTTTGTATACTAGTCTGTATATCATATATCCTTAACCTAAAAGATGCAGCTGTATAATCCCTTTTGGATAATCTTAATAAGAAATCCTTATCTATTCTAGCATCAGCATCGAGAAATAGCAAATAATCACCTGTTGATAATTTCAAAGCGTAGTTTAGCGCTCCGGCTTTACCCCCTATCGGGTTTTCTCGTCGCAAAATTCTAAAATTATTTGGTAAAAATATTTTTTTGAAGAGTCCATTAAATTTCTCTTCACTATCATCAGATACTATTATAACTTCATAATTATCATAATTTAAATTTCTCAGATTCTCTATTAGGTTCACGATTGTCTCTCTGTCCTCGTTTTTTATCGCAACTATTATGGAATATTTTCTCTTTATAGTTTCTTTATCTTCTTCCTCGACTCCACTTATTTTCTGTGATAAGTACATATAATAAGCCTGGAGTATGTTCCACGTTATTGATGGAAGCAATAATAAGGTTAGGATAGTTATAATAACAAAAAAATTAAAGTTCATTTACCTTGTGCCCTTTTAATTGCTGCATTTATTCTATTCTTTGCCTCGGCTACTCCTCCCCATCCAGACACTTTTACCCATTTTCCAGGCTCTAACTCTTTATAGTGCTCGAAGAAATGCATTATCTTATTTTTCACAGCCTCTGGCAGATCGATTATGTCTTTGATATTTGAGAATGAAGGATCAATTTTATCTTTAGGAACTGCTATAATCTTTGCGTCCTCACCCTCTTCATCCCTCATATATAATATTCCCACTGGTCTAGCCTCTATTACAGTTCCAGGAAAAACTGGGTAATTACTTATAACTAAAACGTCTAACGGATCCCCATCATCCTCTAAAGTCCCCGGTATAAAGCCATAGTTGAAGGGGTATACCATCGAGGTGTAAAGTACTCTATCAACTTTTACAACTTCTTCCTCCTCGTCATATTCGTATTTTATATTAGAACCCATAGGTATCTCTACTAAGACGTTTACGGTATCTGGTGCGTTCTTACCCGGACCGGTTTTCATTTCATTAGTAAAAAACGGTTAGTGAAATAAATCATTTATTATAAAGTCTATCGTGTCAATAATTTTACTAAACGGGAACTCCCTTTTTAACTTTTCAATTTCCGTCGTATATGTTTTGATTATTTCTTCAACCCTAAACCCCATTTTTAAATACCTCTTAGCCTGGAGGTAAGTTGATAACATCTCACTAAATTTAGCCACTCTACCTTCTATGCTATTTCCATCTTTATACTCTCTGAATAGCTCAATTCCTAATCCTAATTCTTTTATTGCCTCTTCCTCAAGGTCTTCCTTGTTCTGAAGTCTTTGTGTAGTCCATTTTGGCAAATCTCCTAATAAGCTTTCCCCTATATCGTGGAATATTGCAATGGTAACTGCTTTATATGGATCTATTTTTACACCCGTCTCAGAAAGTTTTATTGATAAAAAGTATGCTAAAATCCCGGCTTCCCAACTATGCTGTGCTACTGTTTCTCCAATTGCTGGTGGCACTCCTCTCTGCATCCAACCAGTTCTTACTAAATTTTTTCCTCCTTCAAGTATTCTCTCTAAATCCATAATTAGAGGTTTGATGTCAAATATTTTAAGACATCTATTAACTCGTCAATATCTGAAGTCCAAATCCTTATCATAGCTTCCTTTCCTTTAACACCCTCATCATAAATGACATTTGGAATTTTACCGTAATTTTCGTAAACGAAAGAGGCTAGCCAATGCATACTTTTCCCCTCTATATAACTTTGTGGTTCTAATTCTCTGTTTACTTCTATACATTCATAACCTATCTCAGAAAGTAATTTGATTATCCTCTTGTCATACCTAATGTTCATCAAATTCTTGGCTCTTTTTTCATAGCTTTGGATAGCAAATAATAGTCTTGCGGTATGAGTTGGCTTTCCAAAAACGGCCGGTAATCCAACTTTTACTTTGTTATCCCAATTTCTGGTTATTCTATCTCTAAAGACTGCTATATCCTCAAGGCCTTCTACGTAATTCTGGTTTATAGAATTCGCCAAATTAGATTGTACTTCTGGGATTAGTTTATACATATTCTCTAACCTCTCCACCTCCTCAGCAAATCTTCTCATTTCTTCTAAAACCTCAAATTTTTCACTTTTCTTTATTAATGAATGTACTGGATCAATGGGTCCTATACCTTTACCAATATCTAATCCGTGAATTATTGATTCGTTTAAAATTTCCCTAGCCTTTCTGAACGCAGAAAGGATTGAATTTCCTTTAGCTAATTCTGCTGATATTACTGTGGCAAACACACTTCCAGTACCGTGAGTATTTTTATTCTTAACTCTTCTAAATCCTATCAAATAGTAACTCTCCTTATTACTATCATAAAGTACGTCTGTGCTGAATTCTCCCTCTATGTGGCCTCCCTTAACTATTACATAAGGTATTCCGAATTTATCACTTATTAATTTAGCAGCATTTTTAGCGTCTTCTAAGTTTGATATTCTCGTCTCTGAGAGATATGATGCCTCAACGGCATTAGGGGTTAGGACTGTGGACATTGGTAAAATGAGCCTCTTATAGTCCTCAATATCGTTTATTAACGGGGTTCCGTCTTTAGCAAAAAGTACCGGGTCTACAATTACTGTAAATCCCTTAATGTAGTCCCTCACGACTTCAAATTGATCTTTATTATATATCATTCCTATCTTTACATTCTTTATATCAAAATCTTCGAAGAGGGTTTCCAGCTCTTTTCTTAAAAAATCTTTTGGAATTGGGAGAATTGCCTTTACTCCTTGAGTTGATTGTGCAGTTATTGCTGTAACGGCAGTTAGGCCATGAACCCCTAGTATTTCGTAAACTTTTATATCAGTCTCACTCCCGGCACCATTTCCAGTGTCTAGCCCAGCAATACTAAGTGCTACTGGTTTTTTCATTTCTTTTCACCCTAGTATTTCCAGCTACGACCCAATATTCTCCGTCATCCCTCACTTCTAATTTCCATATTCCTGTCGTATGTTTGACCAGTTCTACAGCCTCTTCAACAGCCCTTATAGTATCTTTCCTCCCTCTCCCTAAAGCCATAACCAGAAATACGTCTTCTCCAGGCTTTAAATCATCTATTACATGGATAATTTTCACTTTCACCAAGTCTTTGTATTTTTTTATTAATTCCTCTTGTATCTCTTGAAGCCTTTTCCTAGTGTAATCTTCATAAGCCTGATATTTAAGCTCGTAAACTTTATGGCCTTCAACTACTCCTTTTACTATTCCTAAGTATATTACCATTGATCCTACTTCGTTCCCTGCCTCTTCCCTGAATTTTTTGATCTCTTCTAGCAAATTAAACCTAGAATTAACTCTTAACTCTCCCCCTGCTGGAGGCGGTAATAGGGCGATTTCATCGCCTTCATTTATATTTTTTATATCACTTCTACCATTAACCAGAATATTAACCTTAATACTTCCTAGTCCCTCTTTGATTACTCTTCCTAACTCTTTTCCGTAAATATGCTCGAGTTGTGAAATTAAACATTCTATGTCTTTGCATTCAGTTTCTATTATTTCTGAATCCTTACCAGTAAAGTCTTGTAAAAACGCGAAATATCTAATTTTTACTTTCAATTTCCTCTATCCTCCTCATTTGTAGTAATTTTTATTATGGATGAGGACTTTTTAAATTACCTACTTAGCTCGGATAATGGTAAATATAAGAGAAGTAATGAGGATATCATTCTACGAAAATTAAATGAAATAGAGAGTATTTTAATGAAGATTAGTAGAAGAATCGATACTAATGGAGAGGGTAATAAAAGTAAGATTGATGTATTATACCAGATAATAGATAAAGGATACGTAATACTTTCAACGCTCGATTTAAACCCCTCATCTCATCCATCCCTTTTCATAATAGAATTAGACGGCAAATTTCTAGTTACATTTAAAGATATGATAGAACTTTTACAGTGTCTTGCAGAGAAATATAAGGATCAAATCGAAGAAAAAATACCTAAAAGACTTCTCCCGTTGTTCTTATTTCTGAAAAGGAATGGGCTAGTTTATTACGATCACGAGAGTAAAACATATAAGTTGGTTAAGTAGAATACACTATTTCTCTTAGCACTCTTTCAATTACTCTATCACTTACAGACTTCCTTAATATTTCCTTTAGGGCTTTCTTCATCTCATCCGATTTTGCCAAGTCCATCGCTGTATATTCTAACCTCGGTGACGAAGTAATTCTTTTTTGTACATCTTCTAATAGCGTATCATAATTCTGGCTCCTTATATAATCAACAATCAGAGAAGTTTTAGAGCTTAAAGTCGCTATATCTGAAAGTATCGAATTTATATACTTTATTATCGTCTCTTTTTTATCAAAATTCATAATTTCTTTTTTAAATTCTTGTACAAAGTACTTAGTCACTATAGGAAATGAAACTGTTACAAAATACGCCTCTCCTCCTAAATTCCACAATCCCACCTTTTCAGCTATTTCATCAGTAGAATTTAACAGAGCGTTCTTGATTGCATTAATAGACATATCGAGAATTGCTTTTTCCGCTTCAGCAAAACTTGTCGCTGTCTCTTCTTTAATTTCTTGTGTTAAAGTCTCTGATTTATAGAATTTAGCATAAACTGATATTGTGCCAAATTTCCATGTGGAGAACGGACAAATGGTCAGTACTTGCTTTTTCACGTAAGGATAAGGGTTTCCTTGATATGTTGTAAATGTAAGTCCGGCACATTCGTCATCATCCCCTTTTATTCCCAGCTTTTTAGCCCAACACCCCGCATGAACTTTTTCCTTAATGTCTTTTTTAAGGACTTCATAAGCTAAAATTCCCTTATCCCCAGAAAACTTATTATAAACGTAAAGCCCTTCTGGACATAAGAAGTAAATACCAATAGCACCACTGTTCTTCTTTTCAGTTAAAATTTCATTGACTTTATTTTTTGCGCTTTCCCAATCACCTGCTATAAAATCATCAAAGCCGCAACATTTCTCAGTTACTAGTCTGATTTTAGGAGAGAATTCTGGGGGTAAATTATTTCCGTTATCCAATAGATATTGTAAGAATCCCCTCAATCCGATTGGGTCATACTTAGCTGAGCACCCCACAAATAAGAGGAATAACGGTCTATTTCTATATTTTTCATTTAATTTATTTACAAGATTAGTAATATCTGAAGGGATATTAGTAATGTCGATCTGAGGTTTCTTAACAGTCTTTATTAAATTCACTCCTTCAGTTGTTAACTCACTTATAGGAATATTGACTGGACATACCTCCTCGTCTTTAGCACAACCAAAACAAGGTTCGAACTCGGTTTCCTCAAATATTAATCTACCTATCTTGCCCAATGGGGAGTAAACTGGGTTCTTGGTTATCTTGTACGCAGTACACGTTGTTAAACATAAACCACAATTTATACACTTTAAGGCATCTACATAAACTTTCTGAATCTTTACGTACTGTTTAGGCAATTTTAATTTCTTACTAACTTCCTTTAATATGGCTAAATGTAAACTGCTATACTCGTTGAGAGAGGGAAAGGGCATAATTTCTGTATTCTTAAGTAGAAAATCAGATAATTTTTCTAAATCTTCAAACTTTATATTACCGAGACTTACATAAAATTTTGACGGCGAGTTGAAATTTATAATATACGTTAGATATTCCTCAAAATAATTAAGTGAATTTACTTTACTTTTTGAAGTTGGAGGATATCTTAAAATCACTGGTATATAGTCGCGTTTAAAGGATCTGATTACAACGTTATGCAACTCGTTTAATACTGCATAAGTATCCTCACTAGCACCTTTAGAGTCCAAGAATTTAGCATAATAAGTAGGGACATAATACTTCTCTTTACCATCAATTATTATACCACTCCACGCAAATTCAACCTCCTTATCTACCTCTATGACTTCTGAGTATTTCGCGGTTAAGATTTCAGCCACTGAATTATTTTCGAGCTTGTAAACCTCCTTATATTTTCCTTTAACAAAGCCGAATTTATAGCTCCCAAAGCCTGATCCATTAGTTGCTATAAACCCTCCAACGGTACCTTGCAAATAAATAGGTGTTAAAACCGGTACAAGACCTAAAGGTTTCAGCTCGTTAATTAACTCATTAAAAGTTAAGCCTGGTGCGACTTTATAGGCTTTATAAACTGAATTTGAGATTCCCCCACTCTCGTCAATCCTCTTCCCATTTGGAAGGGTTTGAGGAGAAGGAATAAGCTTGGCATTAGGGTATTGTATTAATTCTCCATTCATAGAAGTAGCCCTACCTATGTAAATCTCTCTTGGGTTTTTATCTAAATATTTTTCGATTTTTTTAATTTCAATGGTTGTTAAAGCTCTACTGAAAATTGAGGCATCAGTAATAACCATTCCGCTTATAATTTTAGGAAGAGTCAAATATATTATTTTGCTTAAAATGAGTAATGGAAGTAGAGGTAGAAGTTCCGCTAAGCATATCCGGTATTTGGTATCCAATATATACCGATAATCCTCTTACAACCGGGTCAATAGGGTTAGGATTAGCATTAGAACCTAAGATATTGCTCAATGGAAAGATAAGTGAAAAACCTACTATAATTTTTAACAATGAAGAGATAAATTTACCGAACTTGTTAATACTGAGAAGATTAGGTAGCTTAAAGATAGAAGTTGTTTCAGAAGTTCCATTAGGTTACGGTTATGGAATGAGCGGAGGTATAAGTTTAGGATATGCAATAATAGCTTATGAGTTGGGATTAACTCCATTAAGAGAAGCACTTTATATTGCACATGAAAGTGAAGTAGAAACTAAGAACGGATTAGGGGATGTAATAGTTGAGTATTATGGTGGTGGATTAGTTTATAGAAGTAAACCCGGTGCACCGGGTATTGGTGAGGTTAAAAGAATCGAGGTTAATTGGGATAAAGAGGTATGCAGTAAACCTATAGCTAAAGAATCAACATCCACACTCTTACGTAATAACGATAAGGCTCTTGAGTATATTAATTCTTTCTTAAATTCCCCCTCTTTAGAAGCCTTTTTTTATTATGCGAAAAAGTTTACTGAGGAACTAGGGTTTAAATCACCTTACCCTAACTCTTTCAGAAAGAAAGGCTTAATAGTAAAGCTTGGTAATTGTGAAAAAGGATGGATCGTTCACAAGCCAGCAAAAAATGGAATATTGGTTCATTAATCCCAGAAAACCACCCAAGAAGGGAATCCCTTCTAATAAGGGAGAAAATTGTAGAGGCATTAGAGGAGGGCTATCTTGCACCTCAAGGTTTAATAGCTCACGGTAGAGGGGAGTGCTTTGACTATTTAATAGGTGAAAAAACCCAAGAATTCGCAATTAAGGCTATAAGGGCTTCAGCCGCATTACTACTTTTAGCTAACTACCCGGTAATTTCAGTTAATGGCAATATGGCAGCATTAGTACCTAAGGAAATAGTAGAGCTTTCGAAAGAGGTAAATGCAAAAATAGAAGTTAACTTATTTTATAGAAGCTTAGATAGAGAAAAAAAGATAGAAGAAGTATTAAAGAAAGCTGGTGCTGAGGAAGTTTTAGGTGTAGGTGAAGACGCATCAATGACAATCCCAGAATTATTCAGTGAGAGAAGGAGAGTAAGTCCTAGGGGGATTTATATTGCAGATGTTGTATTGTTAGGTCTTGAGGACGGAGATAGGACTGAGGCTTTAGTAAAGATGGGTAAAAAAGTTATAGCCATTGATTTAAACCCTCTCTCCAGAACCTCCCAAACCGCTACAATAACAATAGTTGATAATATCATTAGGGCATTTCCTCTCCTAATAAAAACTGTTAAGGAACTAAAAAATGAAAGTAAGGAAAAGTTAGAGGAAATAGTGAGAAATTATGATAACAAGAAAGCTCTTAAGGAGTCGCTAAGTTTTATATCGAAAAGACTTTACGAACTGTCCTTATAATGTTCTTTTGAAGGGAATTTTAGTTCTCTAACTTCCTTGATATACTCGTTTATGGCTTTCTCGATAATTTCCTTTAAATCAACATAACTTTTTGCGAAATATGGTTTAAAATCAGAAAGACCTAAAACGTCATGAATAACTAATATTTGTCCATCACAATATGGGCCAGAACCAATACAAATTGTAGGAACTTGAACACTCTCGGTAATTCTCTTGGCCACATGAGAGTATGTATTCTCTACAACCATAGAGAACACTCCAGCATCTTCTAGTGCTTTAGCATCTCTTAATAGTTGTTCCTCCTCATTACCTTTCCCTATAGTCCTATATCCTCCGAGTCTGAGAAACCTTTGCGGTGTTAAGCCTATATGTCCCATTACCGGTACACCAGCTCTGACGATGGCCTTTATTACATCTGCCATCTCTTCTCCTCCTTCTAATTTCACGGCATCAGCGCCGTGTCTTGCGAATTCTCCAGCGTTTCTTACAGCATCAGTTATTGATGTTTCATAGGATAAGAAAGGCATATCTGCAACAATTAGCTGTTTAGGTTTTGCTCTGACTACAGCATCTAAGTGAATTAACATTTCCTCCATTCCGACTTTTAGAGTGTTCTCCATCCCTAAAACTACCATTGCTAATGAATCTCCTACAAGGATCCCGTCTAGATCGGTCTTAGCTATTATCTTCGCTGTAGGATAATCGTATGCTGTCAGCATAGTTATCTTCTCTTTTCCCTTCTTCTTCACGAACTTTCTCACTGTCATTTTTTCCTCCATATATCCTCTTCCCAATACTGTAAGCCATAACTAATAATCTCTTTGCATGGATAGCTATAGACTGTGTTTCCTCGTACTGTGAAGCTTCCTCGTAAATCTCTGTAAGTTGCGAAATCTCGTTAAAGACTAAATTCCTAAAAGTCTTTTTATCCATCTCAGTAAGTACACTTTTTCTCATCAAGAAGCTGAGTTTCTTTTCTAGACTCTTTGGGTCAAGGGAATAAAATTTAAGAAAAACGAGCTTGATTTTGGGGTCTTCGATTTCATCGTGCTCTAATGCTTCCTCTACTTGTTCTTTATCAATGAACTTCCACCAATGTTGGTTTGTGCTCTTATATGTGGTTTCTATAATACCATAATCCTTTTCAAGGCTCCTAAGAAGCATTTTTGGATCAAAACCGTAACCCTTCTCCTCAAGTTTTTCTTTCACACTCTTATAACTGAAGTCGCCAAGTTCTGTGTTCTCGTTTTCCTCACTTGCCTCTAGTAAAGTTTTAAGTAATACCTTCCCCTTGTCACCAAACTTTAGCAAGAATTCAGTAGTTCTGTCCTTAACACTGCCATTTACCACAAGTTACATTTGCAAAACCGTTTTATTAAACGTGTTATATTTATTCATGGTATGATGACCGCCAAAATAGCAGTCAGTGTTACTAATCTGGTTAAAAATTTCGGAAATGTTAAAATACTTAAAGGTGTTAGCTTCAAAGTCCTTGAGGGAGAAGTATTTGGTTTAATAGGTCCAAACGGTGCAGGTAAAACTACTACTCTGAGGGTTATTGCTGGGATTATAAGGAGCTATAATGGGGAAGTAAAAATCTTTGACTTACCACCACTTAAAGCTAAGGAGTTAGGCTATATTTCCTATATGCCAGAGGATGCCTTTCCTTACGATAGGTTAACTGGGTTAGAAAATTTAGAGTTTTTCGCAGACATTTACGCAAATGGTGATAAAAAGAAAAAAGAGGAATTCGTTGAATTAGGTATTAAGATTGCCAATTTAGGGAATAAAATTTATGAGAAGGCGTCAACGTATAGTAGGGGAATGAAGAGGAGATTAATAATTGCTAGGACTCTAATGGTCAAACCTAAATTAGCGATACTCGATGAACCGACTTCGGCTTTGGACGTTGAATCAGCGGTAAGGGTTAGGGATGTTATAACAAAAATTTCAAGAGAAGTAGGAACCACTATTTTGCTCTCATCTCATAATATGCTCGAGGTGGAATATTTATGTGATAGGATAGCGTTAATAAATGACGGTAAGGTGATAAAAGAGGGTACTCCTAAAAAGATCATTTCAGAAATGGGAGTGCGGAATTTGGAGGAAGCATTTATTAAGATTGTTAATCAAAAGGGTTAAAATTCTCTTAAGGTTTTGTATTAAAAAGCCTTGAGTATTCACGTGGAAACACACTGTTGCGTCTAATATTATTAAATCTAGAAATAAACTACAATGTTTGGAATTGAATTAGGAACAAATATTTAACCGTAATTTTTTAGAATTCATTAATGCTTAGGACGTTTTTATGGAAGGAATTAAAGGAGCTAAGAAGGGATAAGAAGCTGTTACTATCCACTATAATCCTCCCCTTTATCCTCTTACCAATTATTGGTGTAATACTTTATGCTTCAGTTTCAGCACAACCTCCAATAATTGCAGTCATTAACGAGAATGCTAATAATTCTCCTTACGTTAATCTAGTCTCAAGTTATATAAGATCTAATGGTGGAATAGTCGAAAATAATACCTCTTCAATTACGCCAGACGTTATAATAGTATTTCCTAATGACTTCTATGAAAATGTGTCTAATATAAGCAGACAAGCTTATGTCGAATTTTATGTTGTAATTTCCTCTAATCAACAAGCGGTAAACTTAGCTAATAATGCTCTTTATCAACTCTTGTTAAACATTTCTAACGCTAGGATACAAGAGCTAGAAAGGGAGGCTAACGTTAATATTTCTGTTTCAGCCATAAGAGATCCGATTTACGTACTATTAGGATATACCACAGTTACGGGTCACGTTACGAGCAGTAAAGCTGGGGAATTAGCGGAGTTAAGTAGAATTGTGGCTTTAATATTATTCCCCAGTACTACACCAATCGTGTTCTACCTATTAGAGGGAATAACGGGTGAAAGAGAGAGGAGAACTTTGGAGTCTTTGTTGGCAACACCGTTATCTATAAGATCTTTTATATTCTCAAAGATCATAGTGGCGAGTATATTAGGTGTGTTTTCTTCGTTGGGCGATATAATAGGTACTTTCTTATTTGTAGTTTTATCCTCTTATGCACTTAACGTTACTCTATCTTTAACCTTTTCGTTTATCGGCATGATTGTTTTCGTTTACGTTGCATCAATTTTGTTAACAGCTTCTCTAAGCCTTATATTTTTGTTAATTTTAGGTGGTTCTACTAGAAATATTCAAGTAGTTAACTTCGTTGTCATAAGCTTTGGTATGATAGCCTCATTTGTAGCACTCTTTATAAACCCTGCACAACTAAGATTTCCGCTAACTCTAATTTACGGTATTCCTTATGTGCAACTTAGCATTGGGTTAATCTCATATGTATTTGGATCAATACAAGAATCCATATTCTCTATATTGGCAACAGTTATCGTATCTGTCTCCTTAATACTGTTATCATCCAGGTTCTTTGATTCTGAGAGACTTCTCTTGAAATAAAAAGTTATATTTTTATTATGCATAGATATATGCATGGCTGAAACAAAAGGAGTAAAAGCGTACGTGTTAATCGTAACATCAGTAGGAAAAGAAATAGATGTAGCAAATGAATTAAAGAAATTAAATGGCGTGGTGGATGCAAACCCAGTTTATGGAGAATACGATGTTGTTGTTGAAATTAAGACTCAGACTCTTGATGAACTAAATAAAGTGATTGCTCAAATCAGAAAGAATAATGCGATCTTAAGGACTGTAACTCTGATAGTAATGTAATCAGAACGAGGAATCAGTCATCAGCAATCAGATCGTCCCTGTTACATCATAACAAATAAGGGGACCCACCTACGTTCATTAAGCCCTCGGGACTCGAGGGCATTTCGCGTAGGCCCAAGAATTAACTTTTTTCATTCTTATTTAAAATTTCAACTTCTTCCTCTTCGTCTTCTTCCTCTTCTATCTTTCTCATTAATTCTGAAATGATAGCCTCTAATTGTGACATCCTAGCCTCAAGATAAATAACGCTTTCTTCCAATTTTGAGTACTTATCATCGTCGTCCTCGCCTTTTTTACTCCTTGAATTCAAAGAGCCCTCTAAGCCCATTTTTATATAAAACTTAACTAGATCAGTAATTTGCACTCCCATTTCGTCAGCTTTCCTTTTTAGTTCCTCATAAATCCACTCTGGTAATGATAAGTGTATAGTTGGCAATGTGTATTCTCCTCTCAATAAAAATATATGATAGGGGAATATATTAATCTTTATCAAAATATACTCCTCTTGAAATTGGAGTATGGAAATACCGCTCCAGATAATATTTAAACTTAGGTATGGAGAAGATAATAATTGGGTAACAAGATGAGAGTTGTAACATTTAAAGTGGAGGAAGACTTGTTAGAACTATTAGACAGATATGCAATAAGATATGGGTTAAATAGATCAGAAGCAATAAGGAAAGCAATAGAAACCCTAGTGAAGGGGGAGTTAGAGAAAGAAATTGTACCGGTAGCAAAAGTAGAAAAAGTTAAACTCTAAAATAAATAATATTCCCTTTTTCAACACTTTCTTCGTTTATCTCTGCTTTATCTAAAGTCAAAGTTTTTATCCCTTCTTTGTTTGCTAATTGTAAAAACGGGTCTATTGGGTCTAAAGGCATATAATGCCCTTTAACCCAGTAATGCATAGGAAGAATTAGTTTTGGGTTTAACATTTTAATAACCTGTATTGCTTCAGCGGGAGAAATAGTTATTACTCCGCCAACTGGAATCATTAAAACATCTGGATTCTTAATTTCTTCCACTAATCTCTCATTAGGTAAATGTCCTAAATCACCTAGATGAACGTAGACTTTTCCTTTAGGACTTACAATCTTATAAATTGCAGTCTCACCTCTTCTTTTGCCGTTCTCTTTATCGTGATAAGCCTTATACCCTTGTATTTCGTAACCTTTATAGTTAAGCTCACCATAATACTTTATCTTCACAACTTCATGGGGAATTATTTCATAAGCGTTATGATCATAATGGTTATGCGTTATAAGTACTAAGGGTGCAGAAGCTTCTGGCTTAGGTAAACCTATACTTCCCCCATCATGCGGGTCAACTAATATTAGATTATCTAGAAGAAAAGAGGAATGTAATAAAAATTTTATCATGCATTTATCTTTTTAGTAGATATTTTAATAGCTATCGCTTTTGCATCATCAACAGTTACCTTATGCCCGCTCTCGGCTAGTTTCTTAATTTCTTTCAAAACTTCTCTTAATTCCTCATCAGACAGTTCAATTCCTTGTTCACTTAACAGTTTCCTTAGTCCGTGAATTCCGCTATGTTTTCCTAAAGCTATCCTTCTGAAATTACCTACCTCTTCCGGTGATATGGGTTCATAAGTCAGTGGATTTTCAATAACACCATGTACGTGAATTCCGGATTCGTGTCCAAATGCGTTTTCTCCTACTATAGCCTTAAAGTAAGGTACCGGCACACCGGTAAGCTCTGCTACTAGTCTACTCGTCTCATAAAGTAAATAGGTCTTAACATTAACTTCGTAACCTAGCAACTTCTTTAAAGCCATAACAACTTCTTCTAATGAAGCATTACCAGCTCTCTCACCTATCCCGTTTACTGTCACATGTACTTGTCTTGCACCAGCCATAACACCAGCAATTGAGTTTGCTGTGGCCAAACCGAAGTCGTTATGACAATGAACGCTTACAATTTTTCCCTCTGTGACTTTAACAACCTTGCTTATTAGATCATAAAACTTAAAGGGATGCATGACACCAACAGTATCGGGTATATTTATTCTATCAGCTCCAGCCTCTATTGCGGTTTTAACAGCCTTTAACAAGAACTCCTCATCAGTTCTAGTTGCGTCCTCTGGCGAATATTCAACTATTAACCCATGGTCTTTTGCATATCTTACAGATTCATAAATTCTCTCTAATACTTCCTCTCTAGTCATCTTTAACTTATATTTTAAATGTATATCTGAAGTTGCAATGAAAACGTGTATACTTGATAAACCAGTGTCTATTGTCCTATCAATATCTTGCTTATTAGCTCTAGATAAACCGATAACTTCTACCTGATCCCCTACCTCCTCAAGAATTTTCTTTGTTGCTATGAACTCTCCTTCAGATGCTGCTGGGAATCCAGCTTCAATTACGTCCACTCCTAATCTAGCGAGTTGTCTAGCAATTTTAACCTTTTGTTCTACGGTTAAATCTATACCGGGTGCTTGTTCTCCATCCCTTAATGTTGTATCAAATATTCTAACTTTTTTGGAATTAACCGAGAATTGACATCCCAAATGTGTCTTAGCTTTTACATTTAAAAACTTTTGCTTAATACTAAATTAATTATATACTTAGCTATTTGTAATTTATTTTTCTTTTTCCAATCCGCATATGAATTCTGTTTATAATAAGGTTTCGAGTATTTGCCTACTATTCCAGAGTCGAAATCCATTCCTTCTAGGGTTATTTTATCGGCATTAAAATACTTTGCAAGCACTACTCCCCTATCACCGTCTGTGAATCCGCCGAAAAGCTTCAATTTTCCGAAAGGCATTACCTGACAAGTCCCTATAACCCTCCTAATCTCCTTTACTTTAGGGAGTAGGTGAATATTGTCACCATGTGCTAATACTACATAAATTGAGTTTTTAGGAAATCTTGTAATACCGTCTAAATCCGTAACTATTATATCTGGTTCTATCCCTATCTGAACCAGATAATTAGTAGCCCCATCAGCGGAAATGATTGTGTCGGCGTCAATTTCCTTAACGTTTTCTAAATTGGGACCAGCACCAACTACTGCAATTCTCTTGTTTTCAATAGATTTCCTTAATTCCTCAACTAAGTCCTCCTCTTGGTTAATAAGGCCATTTAAGGTTAATGCTGATATATAGTCGTCTCTCTCGTTAAAACCGAAGATTCTTCTAATGATCGAGTAAAAATTTAACCAGAAGAAAGGATTTTGAAGTATATTACCTCACTTCCCCCTTCATATTCCTTTTTTACAATTTCTATCCTATATCTTTTTATAATTTCATTATAATAAGGATTTGAAGTTGAAATTACAAAAATTAAATTCTTTCTTTGTTTTAAATACTCTAATGCTTCAATTATATCATAACCGCAAGTGTCGTTATTGAGATTAATTATGAAACTCATCAAATACTTCATTTGCGAGTTCAAATAAATTTTCAACCTTTTGTACTAAACCCTTAACTTCATAATTCCGTGCAATTACTGAACCAGATTTTAGTGAAGATTCATCAAGAAACAATAAAGGATATAGTTTTTGCTCATATAGCTGGAGTTCGCGTATAAGCTTTACCCCCTTTTCGCTCGCCTTAAGGACTATTAGGTTAAGCATTTGAGCCTCGTGATCTTCCAGTGTGTAAAATCCGTAAAGTGAGAGTAAGGCTCTACTAATGTTTTGTATAACATCATAACAATGTCTTATCGATCCGGTTAGGTCTCCTTCTTCATACGCTTGTTTGGCCTCCTTTAGATATCTAAAGGCTTTAGTTAAATACTCTGATGCTAAAGAACTATTATTCATAATTCTACCACATCTCCTTTATCTATTTCTGCAAATTTATACACTTTTCCAACTTTTAAGAAATTAACCTTTTCTAGTTCTATTTTATTATAAAGTACTTTCCCGGTGTTAAGTATATAATTCACAAAGGGTATATGAAATTCTAGTTCAGTGGGGTCAATTACTAGAAAATATAACAAAGGTCTATGACCTCTTTTTTTAACGTACTCGAAAAACACTTCTTCCCTCTCAACCTTTTTGTAAAAATACTCACCTATTTCTTGCCTAGCTAAGAAAGAGATTCTTCTTGTATTATCAAGGATTATTAAGAGAAAAACAGGCAATTCGTCATTTTCCCTTTCTATTCCTTCCCCACCAATTATAATCCCTTTCAATATATCTCCGTAATGGTCTATCAGTCTAATTGAAATATCCTCTATTATACCCAACAGCTCCCTCATGTTTATTACTTACAAGACATAGTGTATTGTATGGTAAATAATATAATTACCGAGTATTTGAGTAATCCGCCTAAAGAGAGGATTAAAATACTTGATATCGATATACCTTGTAGTAGTAATTGTCTTAAAAATACTAAATTTTCCGAACTATTGAGCTTTGATTTTTTCAAGGAACAAATCGAAGTTGTAGATTCTCTAAAGTCGTTAATTGAAGATAGAGTAGATACCCTATTAAGGGAGTTAGAGGATAGGTGTGGTGAAATTAACGTACTAATTAATTTTCCCCTTTTAGCATATTCCTTTTTCAAGTTGGTTGAATTCGGCGGTGATTACGTGATTTCTATAGACTCGTTAAATTATGAGGATAAGGTTGTAGCTAAAGGGGATTTCTCCTCAATTATGAAATTATATAAAAGGTTAGAGGAGCTGAGGAAAGATGAGAACATTATAGGTCTTTGTAATGAAATAAAATATTTAAGTGAGTCCTTATGGGTTCACTTAGATAAAAACATCAGGAGGGCTTTAAATGAAATTATTAATAGGAGTTGATGGAATATCTTTTGATTCAGCTCATTATACTCTTTCCTCTAAAGGAAACGAACAACTACACGGTCACTCTTATAAGGTCAGTGTTGAAATAGAGGGGAATAAAATAGACCCGACAACAGGTTTTTTATTGGACTTTGGGATTTTAAGGAAGGTAGTTGTAGAAGTAGTTAAAGAGTGGGATCACAAATTAATAGTACCACAAAAGGATTTATCTAAAATTAAGATAGAGGCGCCTTTTAAATTAGAACTGAAAGTAATTGAGAGTGAGTTCCCGACAGTAGAAAATATAGGGTTAGAGATTGCTAAGGAGATATATCATAAATTGGGTGGGAAGTTTAGAGTGATATTGAAAATTTATGAGGGAGAGGGAAATTATGCAATTATTTACTATCCAGACTAGTAAATTATAACCCTAACACCGATATTATCAATGAACTTTGAATTAGCCACAACGCTTGTTTTAGTTATGCATACCCCATCATCCTCTTTTTTAAAATAGAAGCAATTGTACGGATTATTTAAGAATTCTTCAACATTAAATAATTTCTTCCCCTTATTAAATGTTAAATAACCATAAACCGGTAAGTTTTCTATAAACCCTTTCTTACTGAGAGTCACACCACCGAAAATCAAAGAGAAGCATTCAGCCTTAGGTATGTTATCGCATGCATAGTTTAGATCCAAACTCTCCTTTAATCTCTCAATAAATTTTGAGGAAGTAATTATTGGTGGGATTACGCTAAAGTAAACCTCCACACCATCAATCGTCTCCCTCATTATTATTGATGGAGTCGCCACCCTTATCATATTTAAATAACGGTTTATCTTGCACATAATTCTTATTTAACTTTAACGCAATTTCAGCTTTAGCCAACTCATATCCTATATATATCGCATGTTCAGGGTTTATGTTAGTCCTCTGCACTAATTTTCTCCCGATGGTTAACCCGTCATCACCTATTATGGTAAATCTTTCCTTACCGTACCAAGTCAAGTAAATCCATTTGTCGTCTTTAGTAATCTTAACAAAGCCGTTATCCATCATTTTAGGTTCTTCGTGCCCCTTAACCACCTCTGGGTTTATAATATCGATGGGGTTTTCTTGGTACTTCTTTTTATCCTTTAGAATCAGTAAGTCTACTCCTATATTTTTAGGTAGTTTTTTCTGGGTTAGACTAATACTAACCATTTGAGTAGCCTTCTTTACTTCAAATACTGACCCAACAGTCTTGCCGTTCTCCATGGTAAGTAAATTACCTATTCCTAATTCACCAGCAATGGAGGTAAGAAGGGCATTAATTCCAACACTATCAGCATCTATTAGTTCCGTGACGTTAAGGATCCCCATTAGCATAGGTTCGCTTACACTTTCCCTAACCTTTTTATAGTCAATTATGCTGTCCACTACTCCTAATAATGGTGGTGAGAGAATAGGGTCTAGAATTAACTTTTCGAAACCTATCTTCTTAGCCCTCTCATAAATTTTTAGCGTTAAATCAGCCTTGTTCTCCACAGATAAGGGGGCTATTACAAATGCTGACAAATTCTTTATAGATTCTAATTTCTCTAAGTTCTCTTCATTCAGATTAAACACAAACGATGCACCAGCTTTTACTCCTTCAATTAATTCTTCCGTTGACGCTGAGTCAATACCTACTGGAAGTATGTCCCTCAATTTACTCACTTTCTTTCTAACTTCATCAACATCAAAATGCCCATTAGGGAAGCCTATTACTGCAACGTCTATATACTTCTTTTTTTCTAGTACTTCTTCCATTAATTCCTCTAAGGACTTAGATCCGTCAAGCTCTAAGAAAATTCTGAAAGGTGGAGGTCTTATGGGTATTTTTATGCCATCAACTTCGAACTTATATTCTCCATTTTCCTCGATTTTGGCTAAGGTATTTTTAATGTCTCTGAACTTTTCCCTTTTTATAACCTTATCAGCAGGGTAGAGAGTGGAAAACTCAATCCCTTTCTCTAATAGCTCAATCATAATGGGCAAGTCTTGTATATCTTCAGTACCCTTTATAGTCCTTATTTTAGCTATTTCTTCAATCTTTCTAGCGTCGCCAGCTACTAACCCTGGAAGGATTATGTAATCATAGTCATCGAGTTTTTTACCTTTCAAATTCTCGGCAATATAATCTACAGTCATTAAAGATGCTATAGGGTAGTTAAGGACCAATACATCAGCCTTGATTTTCAAAGTTGACGCTATTTCTTTTACAATGTTTGATGCTAATTTCCCCGTTACTAGTAGTACTTTCATCAAATATACTTTACATTTTTATTAGGATATAAATGAGAGTTCAGAAAGTCTTATAATGAGTATTATCATTAAATTTACTTATGAGCTTAATACCTAAGTCATTTGATGTTAAACCGGGAGATAAGTTCGACGTTATAATAGTTGGATTGGGGCCAGCAGCTTATAGTTCTGCACTATATTCAGCTAGGTTTATGTTAAAGACTTTAGTAATCGGCGAAACACCTGGGGGGCAAATAAGTGAAGCGGGAGAAGTGGATGATTACCTTGGTTTAATAGGTATCCAGGCACAGGATATGATAAAATTATTCAATAAACACATAGAAAAATATAATGTTCCCGCGATTTTAGATACAGTTGAGAAGATAGAAAAGGTAGGGGATGAATTTATAGTCAAGACAAAAAGGAAGGGCGAGTATAAGGCCAGTGCTATAATTTTAGCCATAGGAGTTAAAAGGAGAAAATTAAACGTGCCCGGTGAGGCTGAATTTACTGGAAGGGGGGTTTCTTACTGTTCAGTTTGTGATGCCCCATTATTTAGAAATAGGGTTGTCGCAGTAGTAGGCGGAGGAGATTCCGCTCTTGAGGGTGCGGAAATCCTTTCAAGATACGCAACTAAAGTATATCTAATTCATAGGAGGGATGAATTTAAAGCTCAACCTATTTATGTCGAAAACGTAAAGCAAAAACCTAATGTAGAATTTATTCTAAACAGCGTTGTAAAGGAGATTAAGGGGGATAAAATAGTGAGATCGGTAATTGTGCATAATCTAAAAACTGGTGAAGACAAAGAAATTCCGGTTAACGGTGTTTTTGTTGAAATAGGTTTTGAACCCCCGACAGATTTCGCAAGGAATAACGGAATAGAAACTGACGAGCACGGTTATATTAAGGTAGACGAGTGGATGAGGACTAATATTGAAGGAGTTTTTGCAGCAGGTGATTGTACTGGTATGTGGTTAGGGTTCAGACAAGTAATAACTTCAGCAGCTCAAGGCGCGGTAGCAGCTCATAGCGCATTCACATATTTAAACCAGAAAAAGAGGAAAAAGTGAGATGAAAAGAGAAGAAATTGAGAAAATTGCTAGTGTAGCAGCTAAGTTCTTGTATGAGCATAGAGAGGATGAGGGAATAAATAAAGTAATAGGTTTTCACGGTAACGATACCACCAGGGTTATAGATAAAAAGTCAGAGGAATACATCTTTAGTCTTCTTAAATCCACGGGATATAAATTCCTTTTAGTATCAGAAGAATCTGGTACTGTTTTATCAGATTCGAATTATGATTATATTGCAATTATCGATCCGCTAGATGGGAGTACTAACTATATTTCTGGAATCCCGTGGTCTTCAGTATCAATTGCAATTTATAAAAAAGGAGAGGAGGATTTATTAAATTCTATAACGGGTGCAGTTGCTAACATTTTTACTTCTCAAATTTACTCTTATGACGAGAATAACGCTTACATTAATGGCAAAATAATAGAGAAAGTTACCCCACCGGATAAAATACTTTTACTAGCATATTTCTCTAAGTCTAAATTACTTCAAGTAAAGGAATTCCTTGATAAACTTGACTCTTATAAGATAAGGAGTTTAGGGAGCGCCTCACTTGACATGATACTAGTTTGTACTGGTAAGGCTACTATGTTTTTCGACATTAGAGGCAGATTGAGGAATGTGGATATAGCAGCGTCAAGTAATTTCTGTAATAGGCTCGGAATTCAAGTATATAATTCTAGACTACAAAAGATTAGAAGTAGTTTAACAAAAGTTAGTGTAATAGAGGACGTTATCGTTTCTCTTGATCCGAGCTTGCTTCATTATCTTTCTTATTCTCTGCAGAAGGTTTAATTATCTTTAACGCCTCTACTAGATCCTCATAAGTTAGTTTTCTATTTACGTTTCCTTTAATAATTTCCCTTAAAACTTTAATCTTAGCCTCTCTAGCTATTGCAGCCAAATCGGCACCGCTATATCCTTCAGTCATTTCCGCAATCTTATCACAGTGAACCTCTTTGCACTCCTCTTTTCCAACATATTTCTGTAATATGTCTTCTCTTTCCTCTTTGTTTGGTAATGGCATATAAATTATTCTGTCAAATCTCCCCGGTCTTTTAAGTGCTGGGTCTATATCTTCTATTCTATTAGTAGTCCCTATTACTACAACTTCCTTTAAACTCCTAATTCCATCCATTTCAGTAAGTAATTGGTTTACTACTTTTGATGCCTCGCTCTTTAAGTTCTCTCTTCTAGGCGCTATTGCATCTAATTCATCAAGTAAGAGGATTGCGGGCTTATTTTCTCTGGCCCTATTAAATACTTCTTTAACTGCATTTACTGCCCCTTCATATCCCTTATAAAGTATTTCAGCACCACTTAGCATTATAAGTTTCACGTTTAATGTCTTTGCTAAAGCCTTGGCCATCATAGTTTTACCTACTCCAGGTGGGCCGTAAAGTAATATCCCTCTAATAGGCGGTATCTTCATTTGCTCCATGAGGTTTGAATATTTTAATTGTATTTCTAGCAATTCATATAATTCCTTCTTTACTTGATAATAACCGCCTATATCATCTAATGTAATCTTCTCTGTATCATCTTCGGGTATTTCGGGTCCTCTGAATTTCCTCTCATAATCCATTCTGAACTTCTCGTATTCATCTAGCATTTGTAAAGTTACACTTGGCTTATATCTCTTTATTACCTTAATGAAGTCCTGGCTGGTAATTTTCCTCTCTGTACCGGTCTCGAGTGCTTCTACTGCTGCAAGTCTAGCTACTTCTTGGCAAACATTAGCTATATCTGCCCCAGTAAACCTCTCAGTCATTTCAGCCAATTTATCAAAGTCCACATCTTCTGCGATAGGTTTTCCTTTACAATGTATTTGAAATATCTCTTTTCTGGATTTTTTATCAGGAACCCCTATATAGATTAACTTATCAAATCTACCGGCTCTTAATAAAGCCTTGTCTAGTAAATGTGGTACATTAGTAGATCCTACTATTATGACTCCTTCTTCACTTTGTAACCCATCTATTTCAGATAGCATTAGCGATAAGAGTCTAGGGGTAACTGAATCACCAGTATGGCTCTCCCTCTTTACGCCAATAGTGTCTATTTCATCGAAAAACAGTATACAAGGCGCGTTTTTCCTAGCATTTGCAAATAATTCACGTAGCCTTGATTCGCTTTCCCCGTACCACTTGCTCATTATATCGCTCACGTTAACATAGATGAAGTTTATCTTTGCCTCATTAGCTAATGCCCTCATCATTAGTGATTTACCGCACCCTGGAGGCCCGAATAACAATATTCCTTTAGGTAATCTTAAGCCATACTTCTTAGCTAAGTCCCTATGTTTAAGTGGTAATTCAATATATTCCTTTATTTCTCTCTTAACATCATCATAACCACCTATCATATCCCATGTTATTTTCTCTCCAGTATCTTCCTTCTTTTTAGGTTGTCTTTGCTGTAATTGTAACGCCTTATCTGAAAGTAGGAACTTTTGTGTCTCTTTCCTAAATATCATTGTAAGAAATATTATTGTAACTACTATTGTTCCTACTAGTCCAATAATAAGTGGAATATCTCCCATAGTCAAAAATCATTTACAATTTCCAAATATTTAAATTATAGTTAACGTTTTAACTCATTCAAAATTTCCATTGCCGCGTTATATCCGGGGGCTCCAGTTACACCTCCGCCCGGATGAGTTCCGGATCCGCATAGATATAAGCTTTTTATCGGTGTTTTATAGTCAGAATAGCCTATTAAAGGTCTGAAAACATATAATTGGTCTGGTGTCATATCCAAGTGAAAGATATTGCCACCCCATATGCCAAATCTTTTCTCTATATCAAGCGGTGTTAAGAACTCCATCTTAACTGGCTTAAAGCTAGCGTACTGTCCTATAGTATCCATAACTATCTCAATCATTTTATCTTTCAATTCATTCACTCTATCAGAATAGGGTAAATATTGACCAAAGATGTTAAAAACAAATTTTCCGCTAGGTGCTAGAGTTGGGTCTACTGTTGACGGTATATTAATCGATAGCCAAGGTTGTCTAGAATATCCTAAAACTTTAGAATCGATATAAGCTTTCTCGATGTAGTCTATTGAGGGCATAATTAGTATGGAAGCCTTATGATGAGGCATCAACCATTTACCTTCACCAAAATCGGGTAATTCCTCCATATAACCGTTAATTTTGAATGAAACTCCAGTGGTTTTCAATGCTTTGACCCTTTTTATAAAATCTTCCTCAAGTTCAGCGTTTCTTAAAAGTTTTAAGAATGTAGTCTTTGGATCTGCGTTCGAAACAATTATTTTTCCCTCAATAACTTTTCCATTTTTTAACTTGATGCCTTTAGCCTCGTTGTTTTTGACTATTATTTCATCAACTTCTGAATCGGTATAAATTTCGACTCCTAATGATTTCGCTGCATTAGCTATAGAATTACTAACTGCACCCATTCCTCCCTCCACATATCCCCATGCTCCCTTTATTCCATTTACCTCACCGATATTATGATGAAGAAACACATATGCTGTGCCGGGCGTTGTGGGAGAGGCATACGTGCCTACCACAGCGTCTTCTATTAATGCCGCTTTAACTTCCTCAGACTCAAAAAACTCGTCAAGAAAAGACTTACCGTCTTGAAAGAACATTCTGGCAATTGTATAAGCTTTGTCCTCTTCTACGTTTAGGCTTTTAAGAAGTTCAAAAACCTCTTCGATTTCACGAAATTTTGGCGGTCTATTGAGCATAAAGATATCTGCTAAAGAAGAAAAAGTGTCTAATAAAGATACGAATTTCTCATAATTTTTTGCATCATTTTGGGAAAATTTCTCGATTTCCTTTTTGGTCTTTTTAGGGTCTACCCATATGGTTATGCTTTTCCCATTACCAAAGGGAACATATAGTCCCGGGTCTTTTGTGTAAACCTTTAACCCATGCTTATGAAGTTCTAGGTCATCAATTATTTTCTTCCTTAGTAAGCTTAAAACATATGAGCCAGTTGAAACTCTTATATTAGGCCACAATTCTTCAGTCGCTGCTGCACCTCCGACTATTTTCCTTCTTTCAAAAACAGCAACCTTTAATCCGGCTTTGGCTAGATAAGCTGCAGTTATAAGCCCGTTATGACCACCACCTATAACTATTGCATCATACATTATTTAGACCCTCCTCTTAACCTAATTATTATAGCGGCTATTCCTCCCGCAACTGATAACCCGATCGCGAGGTAAGAAAAGATCATAACGAGGTTTGTCGCAAACTGCTCATCTGGTGGTAGAGTTGTTGTCATCTCACATAACTTCTTAAACTTAAATATAACTTTACTGGTATGGAATTTATCTACCCAAACTATCAAGAAAAGAGTATATATAATCTAGCATGTGGAATAGCTGACTTTTTAGGAGTAAAAAGAGAATGTAAAGGTAAAAAAATAGAGTTGAGTGGTAGGAGATTAGTCTTAGTACTATTAGACGGATTAGGATATAACATGTTAAAGAACGCTGGATTCCCAGTAGAAGAGCATATAACGACTGTATTCCCTTCTACAACTTCTACAGTAATTACAACCCTTTTTACTGCATTATTACCCGCAGAACATGGGGTCTTGGGTTATAACACTTATTCGAAAAGGCTTGGAGGTATAGTTAACACGTTAAAATATACTTACCCATTAGTGGATAGTAGAGATTCGATATCGGAAAACGTAAAGCTCCTTACTGCATTTCCGAATATTAGAAGTTATTTAGCTGAAAGTAATATAAAGACCGCTGAAGTAATTCCGAAGGGTATTGAAAATACTGAATTTACAAATGCTACTCACGGAAAAACTTCTATAACTAAAACATATACTAATTTTTTAGACGGGTTTTACGAACTTTCCCAAGTGCTAAGTGAAGGCCAATATAACTTTGTTTACTTCTATGTCCCAGATATAGATACATTAGCACATAAGCACGGTCCTACTAATGAGGTTACTAAAGAGGCCATAGTCGAGATTTATAAGAGAGTTTTAGCGGCAGCAGAAAAGTTTAAGGATTATGTTTTTGTAGTTACTGCAGATCACGGTCATGTTCAAGTTTCTGATCACGTTTTGCTTAACAATGATCAGAGTCTTATTTCATTACTTGACATTTTACCTTATGGTGACTCGAGAGCCCTTTTCTTACACAGTAGGTATGATTTAAAGACCTACCTTTACGATAAATACCCTAACTTGGTAGTTTTTACTAAGCAAGATTTTGATATACTTTTAGGTGGTAATACCCAGGCTGACTTCATTGCTGTCCCTAACGATTTTAAGGCGTACATTTATGTTTATAAAGAAAAAGCCGACGAATATGCAAAGCTTAAAGGCCATCACGGGGGATTATCTGAAGACGAGATGAAAGTCCCATTGGTGATATTGAATGGTTGAATATTACGTACCTAAATGGGAGGAAATAGAGGATGGTATACTTACAATAACTGAAAAGATGTTAGATGAGGGGTTTGTTCCAGATGTTATCGTTGCCATATTAACCGGTGGGGTAATCCCGGCAAAGTTAATTTCTGATGTCTTAGGAGTGAGGAATTTGAAATATATTGATGTAAAGTTTTATCGTGGTGTGGAAAGTAGGGAAAATAAACCTGTTATAAAAGCCGTTTATGTTGATAACGTTGAGGGTAAAAAGGTTCTAGTAATTGATGACGTTTCTGACTCTGGTGAAACCCTAGATTTTGTTGGGAATATTATAGCAATGTATAATCCCTCTATTGTAAGAACAGCGACTATTTTCGTTAAACCTTGGTCTAGGAAATATCCCGATTATTATTATAAAATTGTTGATAAATGGATAATATTCCCTTGGGATAAGTGGGAAGTTGTTAGAGAGAACGCTAATGTTCCAGTGGATAAGAAGGAGAAATTCCTAGATTTGCTTAAAAAGATGAGAAGTAAAAAAGAAGGAAGTTAGAATATAATCGGTTCCTTATATTCTCCCCAAATTTCCCTTAAAACTGAACTTATTTCACCTACCGTAGCACCAGCTTTTATTGCGTTAAGTATGTGAGGGAACAAGTTTTCATTCTCTTTTTCAGCAGCTTTTCTCACATCATCTAAGGAGTCTCTCCATTTAATTTCATCCCTTTCACTTCTGTATTTCTTTAATCTATTTAATACCCTTTCTCTAACTTGTGGGTTAACTCTGAAAACTTCAGTAGTTCCTATCCAATCTGGTTCATAAAACATATTAACTCCTACTTTAACCATATCCCCGCTCTCAATCCTCTTCTGGAGTCTGTATGCTGATTCGGCAATCTGAGCCTGTGGATAGCCTTTCTCAATAGCTTTCATCATACCTCCCATTTTCTCTATTTGATCTATTATCTTCCATGCCCTTTCCTCAATCTCGTCTGTTAACCATTCTATGTAATATGACCCAGCTAAGGGGTCAATAGTGTCTGCAGCACCGCTTTCATATGCTACTACTTGCTGAACTCTGATCGCAATCTTAGCTGCCTTTTCACTTGGTAAAGCTAAGGCTTCATCATAAGAGTTAACATGCAGACTCTGAGTACCCCCAAGTACTGCGGCTAATGCTTGTAATGTAGTTCTTATTATATTAATTTCTGGTTGCTGTGCAGTTAATTCTGCACCCCCAGTTTGTGTGTGGAACCTTAACATCATTGATTCTGGTTTTTTAGCTCCGAACCACTCTTTCATAATCTTTGCCCACATCCTTCTGGCCGCCCTAAACTTTGCAACTTCTTCAAATAGGTTTGTATAGGCCGCAAAGAAGAAGGAGAGTTTTGGTGCGAACTCGTCTACAGATATTCCCCTCTCCATAGTTTTTCTTACATATTCAATGCCGTCAGCTAATGTAAATGCAACTTCCAATACCGCATCAGCACCAGCTTCCCTAATATGATATCCACTGATGCTTATAGGGTACCATTTAGGTATATTTTTCGCACTAAATTCTATCAAGTCTATTGCATAACGCATTGATGGTTCTGGGGGGTAAATGAAATTCTTTCTCGCAATATATTCCTTGAGTATGTCGTTCTGCACAGTACCGTCAAGTACATTCATGTTTAATCCCCTTGATTGGGCTGTTGCAACATACATTGAAAGCAATTCCATCGCTGTTGCGTTAATTGTCATTGAAGTAGTTACTTTATCTAATGGAATTCCGCTCATTACTATGTCCATTTCTTTCCAATGGAACATTGAAACTCCTACAACTCCCACTTCCGTAAAAGCTAAAACATGGTCTGGGTCTAATCCTAATTGGGTTGGTAAATCAAAGGCCATGCTAAGCCCGGTTTGTCCGGCCTCAAGTAATTTCCTAAATCTCTCGTTAGTATCTTCAGCAGAACCAAACCCTGCATATTGTCTTATCGTCCATAGCCTCCCCCTATACATCGTTGGGTAAATCCCCCTAGTAAACGGATATTCCCCGGGATAGCCGAGTTTTTCTTCGTAGCTTCCCTTTAAGTCTAGGGGTGTGTAAAGTCTTTTAACTTCTATTCCAGATGGCGTTGTAAATGACTGTTTTCTTTCTGGTCTTTTAGCTAGCCATGGTTTTAATATCTTTTCCTCCCACTGTTGATAACTCTCTTTTATCCTCTCATCTATATCCATAATTGCTCATGTATAACTTGTTTAAACAATATATAACCTTTGCTTTTTAAACAAACTTTTAAACTAAAAGTGAAAATTAATCATATGGAGACACAAAATATTGACCATATCGGTGTAGTAGTAGAAGATATAAATAAGGCAATAGAGTTCTACACTACAAAACTAGGTATGAAGCTTGTTCATAGAGAAGATTTACCGGATAGAGGTATTAAAGTAGCGTTTTTAACCGGGAAAGACGGGGAGACCGCAGTAGAACTTCTTGAGCCAATGAATCACGATGATATGAACAATACTGTAGCGAAGTTTTTAAAGAATAAGGGCCCAGGCTTACATCATTTGGCAATAAAGGTTGGTAATATAGAGAGTGCACTGAAAGAGTTAGAGAGTCAAGGCCTTCAATTAGTCGATAAATCACCCAGGCCAGGCGCAAGAGGACATCTAGTAGCTTTTGTTCACCCGAAGAGTGTTATGGGAGTGCTTCTCGAGTTAGTTCAACCAAGGGAATAAGTTGATTTTTTATTTTCGGAATGATAAGTATTTTTTGGGATCACAAATGTCAAAGAAATATAGAGATCCTTTTGATTTATTTGATGATTTAATAAGGCAAATAGAAGAGGAGTTTGAGAGATTCGAAAGGGAATTCATGAGAATTGGTAGTGAAGGTAAGGCTGAAACTTTTGGCCCTTACATTTACGGTTTCAGAGTCACCATAGGGCCGGACGGTAAACCAATAGTTGAAGAGTTTGGCAACGTGAGAAGTTACAAAGGCAAACCAATGATAAGTGAGGAAAGGGAGCCGTTAGTTGATGTGATTGAGAAAGGGGATGAGATTAGGGTTATTGCGGAAGTACCCGGTGTTGATAAGGACAAAGTTAAAGTTAAGATAACTGAGGGTGGAACTAAGCTAATAATTCAAGCCACTGGTGAGGATAGGAAATATTATAAAGAAATTGAACTGCCTGCTCAAGTAGATGATAAATCAGCAAAGGCTACTTATAATAATGGCGTTTTACAAGTAATTATGAAGAAGGTGAAGGGCAAAGAGGAGGAAGGGACTGAAATTAAAGTTGAGTAACTTTAGCTTTTTCTGACCTTATAAAGCTTAACCCGCTCTCATCTTCTATTATTAAGGTAAACGGAATTTCACCGTTTTTTGCCATCTCTATTTCTTTACACTTCTCAGTCCCTTCACAGTTAGATCCCATCTGATCTAAAATTATTTCTAAGATTCCTTCGACTGTTGTTATCACTCCTTGATAAGTTTCTCCAGCTAAGACCTCAATCCCTAGCTCTGGAATTATAATATTCGCGTAAGCTGAGCGATAAAGCATGGTATTCAGATCGTTCTTGTTTTCGACTCTTAGTTCAAGCCTTATAGGTTTTAATGAGTCTATAGGCCTTACATCTCTTACCCTAAATCCGCAGCTTTCACATTCCCACACTGATAGTTCTAGTTCTCCCACATGAGGAGCATTGTAAATATACTCTTTAACTACTAGAGAATTATTCTTACAAATTGGGCAAATGTGTTTTCCTTCGTAAACTAATTTTGGCTCACTCATACTCAATATAAAACTTATCTATTCCTTCCTCAAATTATTAATTGATAAAGTGGTGCGATGAAATATCCTAAAGAAAGCGATACTGGGAAGATCGAATATAAGCTCTTGATAAGTAGTAAAGATGAGAATAGGTTACAGAGCCTAGCTACTCAAATGAAATATAGGCTTGAAGAGGGCGGTGGTGAGGCTTTTTATATTATCGGTGTAAGTGATAACGGGGAAGTTTTAGGGTTATCAAAGGAACAACTAGATGAAAGCGTTAATATATTAGAAAAAATTGCTAGTGCGGTAAATGCAAAGGTAGTGCATAAAAGGTTTGTTGAGATTAAGAAAGGGAAGTATATTGCAGAACTACTAGTAAGAGTTTTCACTAATAAAATTCCTATTCAAGTAAATGTAGCTGTAATGGGTCACGTAAACGCTGGGAAAAGCACTTTAACTGGTACTTTGATTTTCGGTAAATTAGATGACGGTAACGGATCTGTCAGAGCCTTAGTTGCAAGACACGTTCATGAAGTAATTACCGGTAGGACTTCTTCAATAACTTTGCGACTATTAGGTTTTAATAATAATGGTGAAATTGTTAATTGGAACTTACGTGACCCATTGGACGAGGCTGAAATAACTCTGAAGAGTTCTAAGGTTATAAGGCTTATAGACTTAGGAGGTCACGAAAGATATTTAAGAACAACCCTTAAGGGACTTTTAGGTTACGAAGTAAATTACGTTATGCTTGTAGTAGGTGCTGATGACGGTTTGTCTGCAATGGGAAAGGAGCATTTAGCTGTAGCTTCAATCTTAAAGTTCCCGATTTTTATAGTCATAACTAAGATTGATAAATATTCGAAAGAAAGAATAGATGGTATTGTGAATGAAATAAAGAACGTGTTAAAGATCCCTGGAATAAACCGCCTAGTTATGGAAGTAGAAACCGAAGAAGACCTTCTTAACGCTATTTTGGCTATGAGGACAAAAAGGGTAGTACCAGTGTTTAAAGTTTCAAACGTTACTGGAGAAGGGCTTAACTTGCTCACGAAGTTTTTGAACATGCTACCTCCTAAACCTAAAGAATTAGAGTACGAAAACGCTGAGCCACCACTAGTTTACATTGATGAAATCTATAACGTTAGTGGAGTAGGCACAGTAGTATTAGGTTCAGTTATAAGGGGTAGGATCTCAACTAATGATTCATGTTATATAGGGCCTACTAAATTAGGAGAGTTTAAGCAGATTAAGATAAAGTCGATTCAAGTTAATAGGGTATTCGTCGATACAGTAAACGAAGGAACTATTGCAACTTTCGCAATACAGGGTGTAGACAAGGAGTCTTTAAGAAAGGGTATGGTTATAACTTCAGAAAGACCTAAAGGTTATAAGAGGTTTAAAGCTAAGGTCGTAGTCCTTCATCACCCGACTACGATAAGGGAGGGTTATGTTGCAACTCTTCACTTATACACGATAAGACAAGCGGTAAAATTTGAGAAAATATCTACTACATATCTGAGAACCGGTGACACTGCTGAGGTTATAATGTCATTTTTATATAGGCCGGAATATATTGAAAAAGGACAAATTTTCGTATTTAGAGAGGGAAGGACCAGAGGATTGGGGATAATATTAGAACCTTTAGATTAACTCACATAATTTTTAGTACATTCGACTATTTTTTCTGTAATTTCATTTGCAATTTTGTCAACAATTTTAGATATGCCGGGTATGGTTATCTCTGCAATATACTCAACATCATAAATTAGTTTATCTCCGACAATTCTTACAATCGAAGTTATAGTAGAATTTACTCCTACTCCTTTAACCCTAATAACTGCCTTATTGCCGTCCTCATGAAAATCAAAAGACAACACTTCCCCTTCGGCCTCAAGTTTTAAAAACCCTATTCTATTTTCCACGATGAATCTATTACCGTTTATATCTTTTATACCGGGTATACAGTTTAACAAATTCTTGTACGATTGAATGAACGTTCTTGCTTTTTCAACATTTTTTATCTCTATCTCTCCTTGTAGTCTCATTTTCCACTCACTCTACTTTTGACACATTCAAATAAGTCGTTGATAATTTTGTTTACAGCAGAGTCCAGTAATCTAGCACCTATTGATGCTAAGACACCCCCTATTTTAACGTCAGCAGTGTATTTCAATCTCACTGGATTGTCTAAAACTTGTACTAAAACATTTATATCGACATTGCTACTTAACCCACTTCCTTTAGCTATTAAATTTAGTGATTTATTCTGAGGGTCTATTTGTGAAAGCTTTACATTAGCCTTATATTCACCTTTTATGAAACCGATTCCGGCAACGCCAACGACTTTATACCCGTCTTGCTCCCTTTCAAAGCTCTTTATCCCGGGAAAACAAGTCGCTAATTCTTCAAGATTTATTATATAGTCCCACAACGTTTTAGAATCCGCAGAAACGGGAATTTCTCCTTCAAATTTCATAAGGTAAATTATCTTTATGAGTATTTATGTTAATCGGGGCAATAATTTTAGCTGCGGGTGAGGCGAGAAGGTTTGGTAGAAATAAGTTGATAGAAAAAGTAGGAGATAAAACGATAATTGAAAGGGTGTTGGATGCTGTCAAGGGCTTAGATAGGATAGTAATTGTGGGTAAATACTATAAAGACCTTATGCCTTACCTAGAAAATGAGGTAGTAGTCTATAACCCCAACTGGAATGAAGGTTTAAGTTCTTCATTAAAGCTCGGTTTAAGATTCTTTAGTGATTACGATGGGGTCTTAGTATTGTTAGGGGATATGCCACTGATTTCCTCTGAAACTATAAAGAGGATAATCTCAGCATTTAAAGAGGGTTGTTCGGCAGTAGTCCCTACATATAAGGGTCGAAGAGGTAACCCGGTTTTAATATCTAGAAAACTTTTTGAAAAGTTGAAAAACCTTAAAGGGGATATTGGTGCAAGGGCGATTTTAGTGGAAGAGAGAAACGTATGTGAGGTAGAATGTGGAGAAGAAGTTATAATTGACGTGGATACTCCTTCTGATTTAGCCTCAGTGAGGCGTCTTTTATAGCCTTCACAATATTTTGATAGCCAGTACACCTACATAGATTACCAGATATCCCCTCCCTAATTTCTTCTTCAGATGGTGACGGATTTTCCTTTAATAACCAATAGGCTTGCATTATCATGCCAGGTGTACAATATCCACATTGTAATGCGTGATTATCCCAGAATGCTTCTTGTATTGGATGTAACTTACCATCTTTGCTTAACCCTTCAACAGTTAATATTTCAGCACCATTAGCCTCAACTGCTAATACTGTACACGACTTGACTGAGCGACCGTTCATGATAACGGTGCAAGCACCACAATTTGAAGTATCACAGCCTATATGTACACTAGTATACCCTAACTCCCTTAAAACGTGGACTAGTAATCTCCTTGGTTCAACTTCAACCTCATGTTTTTCTCCATTAACCGTTAAGGTTATTTTAACTTTCTGATCTTTTTCTATTATTTTCATCTCTTCTCACCTCTTAAGGGCGTTTAATATAGCCCTTTTAGTCATTACTTTAACCATTTTCTTTTTATATTCAGCTGACCCCCTTAAATCTGAAGTGGGGTTTGCACTTTCCATAGACCTCGTTGAGGCCTTCTCTATTAGTTCGTCACTTAACCTCTTCCCTAATAATTCTTCTTCAGCCCCTTTGGCCCTAACTGCGACATTATTAACGGCGGTTAAACCTATTCTAACGTCCTCAACTACATCTCCGTTTAACTTTAACAGAACTGCAACACCGACAATAGCAAAATCTCCAGCCCTTCTCTCTAACTTTTGATATGAGAATTTATAATTGGAGAAATCTGGTAGTTTAATTTCTGTTACGAGCTCCCCCACATTTAGATCTGGGGTAAACATATCTTTAGCAAAGTTCTTAAAGTCCTCTATTCTTTCGCTTTTTCTACTTTTAATGACCACTTTAGCGTCCATAGCTATCAACGCTGCTGGATAATCTGCCGCTGGGTCTAAGTGAGATATACTTCCCCCAATAGTACCCATATTTCTAACTTGCGGGTCACCAATCGTAGTTGCGGTCTCGCTTAATAGTGGTATATTCGCTTTTATAATATCATAATGTGTTGTAAGGGCTCCTATCTTGTAAGTATTACCCTCCTTTTTTACGTAATTCAGTTCCTTAAATCTCCTTATTTCAACTAAGTAGGATGGCCGTATAATTCTCAGTTTTAGTGCGGGGATGAGACTATGCCCTCCAGCTAAAGGTCTCGCGTCCTCATGATTTTCTAAGAATTCCATTGCTTCTTCCAAAGTGTCTGGTATTACGTAACCTATCTTTGGAGGATACACAAAAAGTGATTGAGGTTTACGTATTAATAATTTTTTATGTCCTACTTAACATATTTATCTGGTCTCTTCTTGAACTCTGCCATGCACATAGGACTACAGAAATAGTAAGTCTTTCCTTTATATGTGAATTTATACGGTGTAGTATCGGGGACATCACTATTGCAAACTGGGTCTTTTTGCATGTGTTTTATTTTATTTTTCACCGACTAATAATTTTCTTAAGTTTACTACATCACCTATAACAATGACGGCTGGAGAGGTAACATTGTTCTCTTTAACAATTTTACTCAATTCGCTGAGCTTACCGATAAATACCCTTTGCTCTGGTGTTGTTCCACGTTCTATTATCGCTATCTGCTCATCTGGGTTTCTAACTTTAAGTAATAAGTTTTGTAGTTCATCTATTACGTGAATTCCCATAAGGATTACAAGAGTTCCCTTTTTTGGAATATAATCTTCTTCAATTACTTTATTCTCAGCCCTAGTCCCAGTTAGTATTGTAACAGCGGGTGAAGCTAATCTACTGGTGATAGGTATTCCAGCATAAGCCGGTGCTGCTATAGCACTTGTAACACCTGGTATTACTTCACACTCAATGCCATGAGAAATTACGTATATGCATTCCTCTTCACCCCTTCCGAAAACGTAAGGATCTCCACCCTTAAGTCTAGCAACTATTTTCCCCTCTAGTGCTTTCTTAACGAGTAAATCGTTTATGTAATTCTGAAGTTTAGCATCTCCAATTTCTTTTCCTACATAAATTTTTTCTCCTTTACATTCATCAAGGAGTTGCTTAGGAATTAATCTATCATAAAGGATTACATCTGCAATTTGTAAGATTTTCTTTCCTTTTATAGTTATTAACTCTGGGTCTCCCGGGCCGGCACCTATAATGTAGACTTTTCCTTTCATTATATTGCCTTTACCCTTTTAATAATATAAAAACCGAATATAGCACCCTCGGGGAACTTAATTGCGTAAACCATGACTAGAACGTAATTAGCTATTTCAAGTTGTGGGATTCCGAACATTTGAGATGCAATATAAATTATAAAGAAATAAAGAATATCGCCTATAAAACCAAGACTATAGATCACTATTTTTTCTATGAATTTAAAGCTTGAAATTACATAACCTATTAAAAAACCTCCAATCAGCATTGAAGTAAAGGAAAATACATAGAGCAGTGAATCACTCTCTTCTATTCTGAATAGGAAGGGAGTTAGCCAAGGTATAATTATCGCTAGTCCTATTGTTAAACCTATTGGAGCATATCTCCTTATTAATATGGCTGTTACGGGGGTTTTTTCGCCGTTTTCGTCTTCAATTACTTTATTACTACTCGCACTATTTAATATATACCACCCCATAAGTGCACCACCTAATATTGGGCCTTGATAGGATAGTAATTTGTCTATGGGATCACCGAATATGTAGATTACTATTGAAATTGAGAGTATTATAAAAGCTAGCATTTTTGCTAATTGCAAATAGTTCATCAAATATAACTAACCTTGTGAGCTAAAATTTACTTATGGTAAATAGACTCTATAAATAACCTTATCCCCCTCATCACTTTTACTTAGTATTTTAACTCCCTTATCTTTCATTGCTTCAGCCCACATTTCTACTTGATCCGATTGAACACCTTTTACAGCTATTATTTCAACTTCTTGATTACCACCTTCACTTAGCCAAAATCTCATTATACTTAGTGCTGGCGAGTTGCTCCCACACTTAGTATCACTTTGCCTTAAGTCCAGTACTTTCATCAGTATATCATTGTTGAGCTGATATTTAGAATCTGCTTATCTTCCACGAAATAAATTCTATCCCAATTCCTCTTTTTCATAGTATTAATAACTGATTTAACTATAAAAAATGCGTTACAGAAAGCTCCCTTACACTCCGTTATATAAACATCAGTAAAATTCACAAGCCTACTTAACGTTCTCTCCCTTTCGTCACCACTGCTCAGTATTACAATCTGCCTACCCCTTGTAGAGAATATTGGGGAGTGTACGAAAAGTTCTAGTCTTTCATAACAGCAGTTATGGGAATCTTAGGGAGGTAATACGAAAAACTCGGTATTAGCGAGAAGTTTTTATTTTTCAACGTTGTTCTACTGAAAGATGTTGAAGGAAAAGGTTGAGTTGGCTAGGGAGAGGC
>JAPYVG010000071.1 GCA_028277025.1 Sulfolobaceae archaeon | reverse complement strand
AACGAAGTCCCTATCTTTTAGTTCATCAAACAAAGATTGCGTAGGTAAACTCAAGTTATAAAGCTCAGAATAAGCTACATTCTCTACTTTCTTCCTGCTATTCTTCGCTTTAAATAGTCTGAAGAGTCAAAATGGAAAGAATTAATGCCAATGACAATAAATTACTACTCGATAAATATGAAATAGCAAGTAAATAATTAGAATTTCTTCTTAGCTTAAAATTTTAAAAAATAGAAATAGGACGCTAATTCCACCTTCACCAAGCTTTAGTTACGTTAACACCATCTACGTACACATACGGCGAGATAGTAGGTATAGGTGCGTCCCACCACCTCACACTATATTTATCCTTTCCAAGTCCTTTGACATTCTTCATCAAGTTAGGGAAGGAGTCAGATATTCTTATTCTACCAGCAACACCTTGCGGTTTACCTTCTTTATAATATACTATTGCATCCCTGCCTACAGTTGAAAATGTTCCTTCATAATAGTTCTGAAACCTGGTATACCAATTGTTATTAAGAAATATCACTTCTTTGCTACTCGCCAATAACGAGTCCAGAGATTGTTCTCCCGAGTTAATCTCGAAAGAATAAGCAATGGGATATATTAACCCTGCATTACCGGTACTCTTTTCTCCGAAAATCTGGGCTAACTCGTTGTTAAACAACAGCGAATTAAATACCCCGTCCTTAATTATCTCCTTATCTCTGGTATAGGTAGCCTCATCATCGAATTCTGCAATCCTACCCTTTCTGGGGACGTCGGATATTGTGAGAAGTTCACTGGCTACTTTCTCACCCTTTTTATATTTAGCGAGGAAGGACGACGCTGTCATTACGCTGAAAGCTGAAGCGAAGTCAGCAAAGAACACCATGAAATTAGCCACCACCAGAGGTGAGAGAACAACGTTATACTTTCCGTCGTCTATCCTCACTTTACCAGTTATTGAAGCGAACTCATTAGCCTTTTTCAGGGTTTCGTTAAACTCCTTAAGCGAGTCAGAGAAAAATGCCCACTGACCGCTGTACTCACCGTTAAAAGACCTCGCATAACCGTCAGCCCTTATTCTGGTCTCCGTTCCTTTAAACCCCTTGTTCGTCATAAGCTCAGTCGTCGTCTCATAAACGTTCACTATCCCAGAACTCGGAAACTCTGACTTCGCCAATACTGAATCTATAAAACTTACGTCTTGTCCTTCTATTACAGACCTTAACTCAGCGTTATCCTCTTTTACTTTCACTTCACCGTCGTTTTCCGTCAATTGGGGGACTATATCACTCTCAACAGTGTAATTAAATCCCTCTTTTACTCCCGTAATTATCTTGTCCAGTTCTTCCTCTCCAGAGAAAGTATAGGAGTAAAATCTCTTACCTTTGACTACAGAGACAGAATATTCAACTTCATTTAGCCTCTGGACTTCCGCTATTTCGCTTAAAACAAACTTTACAATTAACCTCTTAGTCTTAACTTTCTTTATTATTACACTGTCAAATCCCTTAAGACCGTCAAGTATTTTCTCCAGTTCCACGCTTACTCACCCCTTACCTTTACGGTTATATTCCTCGCCCTCATGTTAGGTCCACCAAACCACACGGGGATCGGTTGATCAGGGTCCCCTTTCCCACAAGTCCCTCTATAAAAGGAGAGAGTATTGTCCACCGCGTCTATCGAAGACAGAAGCTCAAAAGTAGTAGTCTCTAAAACGGGGAAGAGAAGTGGCTCCCCAATCTCCCCGTTTTTAATCTCATAAGCCTCAAGCCCTACGTATCTCTCCCCTACCCTCAAATCATCAATATTCCACTCCATATAAGATTTGAAGTAAACCCCATCCTTTACGTCCTCTATCAACTCCTCAAAAGTAAAGTCGCCAGGTTTAAAGAACGTATTCGACATCCTTACTAGGGGTTCTCTGTCATACGCCGAAGCCCTTGCAGACCCGTTACTGTTAACACCGAACTTATAAGCAGAGAACCTATCCTGAAGAAGCTCATTAATTACTCCTTCCTTTATGAGATATTTAGGTCTTGCTTCTATCCCCTCGTCATCTATAAGGTAGTAACCAGAACTACCGTAGATCGTAGGATCGTCTATTACAGTGACTTTATCGCTAGCTATCTTCTCTCCGAAATTCTTCCCTACTAAATAACTCAGCCCAGCTTGTGCTCCCTCCCTCCCTAAAATCCTGTCCGCTTCGAAGGGATGACCTACGGACTCATGGACAATTATCCCCGCTAACTGATTACTCAGGATTACGTCTTTTCTACTTGGCGTTACCGCTTTTCCTTTTTCCAGAACTCTATCAACTGACTCCAAAGTGCTCAGGAGGAATTCCTCAAGGTTCCAATTTTTAACGATTTCAAACCCTCCGCTACCTCCTAGATCTCCATTAGCAATAGTCGCGGATCTTTCGCCGTTCTTCAACGTTATAGAAAAGTACAGACTGGCCCTAGGCACATAACCCTTTACTTTAACACCATCCTCAAACATTATCTCCTTTTCCTCCTTTGACTCCGTGTAATAGAAATTAACTGAGACAACCTTAGACTTAAGGTTCTTATCTGAGTAGATTAATTTAGAGAGGTCTACTAAGAGTTTGACCTTCTCTTCAGTCGATATGTTGTCTAATTTTATTTTCTCTCTTACTGAATACTCTCCGCCAACCCTTTTATCTGAAGAAATTCCTTTCTCCCAACTCCTAAACTGTAAACCTTTTAGTTCTAGACCTTCAGGAGTGGGTGAAGAAGAGAATAGAAGAGATGAACCGTCAAAAGCCCTAACACTGTACCCTCTTTTAGACCATTTGTAAAGACCAGTAGGTTTTCCATTAACTATCGCTATATTAAGATAAGAATTAGATTGGTATCTGAGCTCTATCTCCTTAAAGGTTGAAAAATTTCGTAGCAAGTACTCCATAGATTAATTAATTTGCCAAAACCTAAAAATCTAAAGTAATAAAGCAAAGCACAAATAGATATAATAGAAAACAGATAATGTCTTAAAAAAGATTTGTTGTTATCATTTATTTAATTTTAATTACTATATTTTTACTTAAATTATTTAACACTAACTTATTTCTTTTCCTTTTCTTCTTCCGCTTCTACTTCTTCTTTCGCTTCTACTGTTTCCTCTTTTTCTTGTTTAGCAGACTCAGGTAAGGTTGCTAATAATTCGGAGTATGCCACCTCACCGTGCATTGCGTAATCTCCTACAGCAAGCTCAGTGGGTTTAGCTTGAAGCGGTATGAACAGACCTATGAGTTTCAACAGACCGAACGTTATTGTGAAGTCATATGCAAATACTACTGCAGCTCCTAACGCTTGAACAGCCAATTGGTACCAGTTACCATAGAGTGCACCAGTTAAGCCTGGAGCCACGTACTGTGTGACATTAGGGTCTGCAAATACACCAGTAAGTAAACCACCAAGTATTCCAGAAATCCCGTGTGTGGAAAAGACTCCTAATGTGTCGTCTACCTTTAGTTTAGGCTCTAATTTGTATAAGGCAAGCCATGGTACCGTTCCAGACGCAATTCCTATCGCCATTGCCTCCCAACCATTCACATATCCTGCTGCTGACGTTATAGCTACTAAACCAGTAATTGCACCTGAAGTAGCACCTACTAACGTTGGTTTCTTGAAGAATGTCATATCCATAAGCATCCATGCTATGGCACTTGCTGCAGTAGCTATGTTAGTGTTTAATACAGCTATCGCAGCATCTATTGTAGCTCCTCCGGGGTCACCACCGTTAAATCCGTCCCATCCTAGCCATATAAGCCCCACACCTGCCAAGACTAAAGGTAAACTGTGAGCCTCTAACTTTCTCTCACTAGCCAATCTAGGACCTACAGCTAATGCAGCAGCTAGAGCACCCACTCCAGCATCTACATGAATTACATAACCTCCACTGAAGTCTACAGCCCCTAACTGGTTTAACCAACCTCCTGCGAATAACCAATACGCTACGGGACTGTAAACCAGTAAAGACCATAGAGGTACAAACACCATCCATGCCTTAAAGTTCATTCTTTCGATAATACCACCAGCGAGTAATATTGGGGTTATAGCAGCGAAGACAAACTGGAAAAATATGTAGGTCGATGTAGGTATATCAACTAGACCACCTTCTGGTCCGTAGACTGTCTGGTGGGCTTCATAACTACCTAACCAAGCCGGTAACGGATAACCCATAATACCGTATTTTCCAACGTGAATAAATGCAGGATAACCGAAACCTGCATTATAACCAGCGATCACCCAAACTATTAGTACAGCAGCAAATGCATAAAACACCATTAAAGCGGAATTAACAGCGTACTTCTTCTTAGAAAGGCCTGCATAGTAGAGTGCAACACCAGGGACACTTTGAAGACCTACGAATGTAGCCGCCGTAAGCATCCACGCATTACTTCCGGTGTCAAGCCAAGATGGTACCGCTGCAGAAGGATAGTCTGCGGTGTGATTCTCTAAAGCTAAAATGGATTGGTTTAAAGATTGAATTTCAGCTGTAATATTGCTAGTGGTTTGTGCTGAAGACGAATGTGAAAAAGCTATTACTAAAATTGTTAAACTTAAGATTATTGTTAACTTAATTAAGCACTTTTCATCGAACCAGGTCTTTTTAGGCATCAAAACCTATTAAACTTAAATTGGTTTTAAACATTTCTGAGATTTACACTTAAGGTTTTTAATTTTTTATCGATAAACAAGAAAACAGTTAAGATATTGTCAATTATAAACTAGTTGGACTTTATGAATATTTTTTATTTCAAATGTATTATCTAAAAAAATTCTTATTGAAAAGTTTAAACCTTATAAGAAGTCCTCTCAGAGTGCCGTTTCCAAATCCTAATAACAGCAACCAATATAATCATGTGAAAATAGAGTTATACTATGCAAAAAACATATACAGGTAGATACGTAAATATACCATTATTAGTCCAAGAGATAAATAACATGTTCTTAAGCGAAGGTTGGGAAAGCCAAGTCCAACAATTATCAATGGGAATGATGCAACCAACTATGCCACAATATGCGGATTACGAGATAAGGGCTATAAAAAGAGGACATTTTCACCGCGTAGAAACCGTAATTGTAAGGGTTAAGGGTTATCCTAACGATTTCACCATAATTGTAGAAGAAGAGCATATAGGACCCATTGGTAGAGAATTGATTAACAGAAGATTATTCGGTAACATAGATAAACAGATAAACGACGGTCTCTTCGACATGCAAATGCCCATGGGAATGCAAATGGGACCACAGCCTGGAACGATGCAATCACCAATGGGACAACCAACACCTCAACAGCCAATGCCTCAAACACAAATAAGATGCCCCCAGTGCGGATATATGAACCCACCCGGGGCTAAGTTCTGCTTAAATTGTGGTACAAAGTTAATGTAAAGAAATTAAATAAAGGCGGGGAAAATATTTTTCTTTTTGTTTAATCGTTCAGATATATTTAGCTGTCTCCTCAGCTTCCTTCTTATCTATTTCTCTGTAAGTTAACCACCATGCATAGCCTTTATATTGCCCTAACCTCAGCTTAGCGTCTTTAACAGTTCTTGGAGGAGGATTCAACACGTTATCACCAATTATCTCGTTCTTAGGCCAATTTGCCGGCATAACAGCTCCGGTCTTGTCTATTAACTGTAAAGCTTTTATACTCCTCAGGATCTCGTTAATATTTCTTCCCAACTCGAGGGGATAATACATTATAAGCCTCACTGTGCTCTTGTCGTCAATTATGAATACTGCCCTTACTGTAGATGTGGATGACTCGGCATGAATCATTCCTAGTCTTTTTGCAACTCTGCCCATAGGGTCTGCTATTATGGGGAAAGGTATCTCCACCTTCAGAGTACTTTCTATCCAGTTAACCCATTCTATGTGGCTGATGTTAGTATCTACGGAAAGACCTATTAGTTCTGTATTTAACTTCTTAAACTCTTCATACTTTTTAGCAAAAGACACGAACTCGGTAGTACATACGGGTGTAAAGTCTCCAGGATGGCTAAACAACACAAACCATTTACCCTTGTATTGGTCTGGTAGCTTTATTCTTCCCTGAGTTGTTTCAACCTCTAGTTCAGGAAACTTTTCACCTATTAGAGGCATTCTAAATTCTTCTTCCATTTTTCTTTTACCTACATTAAATTAGACTTAGTACTATTTAAAATTTATTATTATTTCTAATTCGAAGTTATTTCGATTTAAAGCTTCTTTATAAGATTGGCTTATGAACAATCTTAATAAAAGAGGAGTGTAATAACACCCTGAAATGAAAGGAGCTATAGTAGCTATCGTAATCCTAGTGATATTGGCAGGTGCTGCATATTACCTCTACAGTAACGGGTACTTCTACACCGTTAACGTACAAGGCATTTACGTGGAATACCAGAACGGTTTCCTGATCAATACGATTCACACGTCGTATATTAACTCTTCCTTAACTCTCCACGGCGGTCAAACCTTTGTTATAACGCTAACTATGGCAAATAACGGCTTATTACCCACTGAAATAACCGGGATTAACGTATCAGCTCCGTTCACTCTTTTGAGTGTATCGCCATCCTTACCAACCACAATAGACCACGGACAGAGTATGAGCTTTACCTTGACTATAAAGGCACCTATGAAATCCTACACTGGATCATTACAAATCTACGTTAATGGTACCAAGACATTATGATAAAATTCCAACACTAAAAATTAATATTTAATAAAATTTAAGATAATTGTAATCTTTTTTCAAACGAGTAAATACCTGATCGTTAATTTATAATATAGCGATTTTTAAAATGTTACAGATATTATTTCTATATAGATTTAGCTGACCAGAGATAGCCCAAAGGAGTAATTCTAACGGATAATACGAAAGTGGGGAAATACCATAACGAATTCTATTTTTTCTTCAAAGTTAATGGTAAAGACTTATCTTATTTAAGAGGTAAATCTAATCTATTTTAACAGTTATTTTATATCTTTTTAAATTCTAACAATTATCTTTTAATAGAATTCACTCTAAACTATAAACAAAATGAATTCTTGGAATGAATTAGGATATCACGTATTTACAATTTCATAAATACTATTTGTAAAATAATACTTTTTTATATATATTGATATAGAATATTTAATACTAATAAGATATAGCAATCGTGGGCTAGCCCAAACTGGTCAAACTTACTGGGTATTATCTACAGTGTTATTACCCTATATATACGATCTCATTTCTACATATGAATGCTGTGAGTTTTATATGTAAGTGATGTAAAGGACAGAAATAAGAAGCGTACCGCATTTTGTAAATCAAAGAGTTTTTATTAAGGTAAAGATACATTTACGATTAACACTAATTCAGCTGTATTGTTCAGACAAGAAAGATGATGGAGCTACTAATACAGTAATGCTTTATAACTTTCTCTAGTGATTGTAACTCATGGCTGTCATTGTAAGAAAAGTACACAAGAAAAACGATGGAGGAATAGTGTGGATCTCAATCGACGAAGTACCACCCATTATTAAAGATACTAGCGTAGTAGACGGTGCTTTCTTTGTACGCATAGCAGATGACAAAGGAGACAAGGTAATTAGGTTGACAGACCAAGAGGCGTTAGACATAGCGTATAGAATCATAGAAGCTTATAAGAGACACGTCAACGAGTACCCTAAGCTGAACCAGAGAGCTTATGAAGAGTATAAAAAGAGAAATCCTGAAGAAACGGATTCCTATGAAGACCTTGAGTAAATGAAAATGTTTTTTCATTTTGATGAAAAAATTTTTAATATAGTAAATTCTAAATAATCATATGGTTTGGAAAGAATTAATGGATGAAATGAAGAAAAACATGAAGGAGATGATAGAGACTGGAAAGGAAGTCGGAAAAGCGTCAATGTCTGCAGCAGCAGGTATAACTAAAGAGACAATGGAAGTAGGGAAAGACGTAGTAAAGGCTTCAATGGAAGTAGGGAAAGAAGCGGAAAAGGAGTTTAAAGGGACTGTGAAGGAAGCTATAAACCACACTAAAGAT
>JAPYVG010000011.1 GCA_028277025.1 Sulfolobaceae archaeon | reverse complement strand
TACTCCTAACTATCTTGCTCTTGCAAGATAATATTACTATTTTGCAAGAATATTTAGTTAAATTATTTTATTCACTTTTTAACTCCCTTGAATTATTTTCGGGGTGATGAATTTGGGGTCTAGGGCCCGGAGATAAGTGAAGTCCCTTAATTAGTAAGTGGAACTGACCCTCACTACCTAAAATTATAACAAAACCCGAGTACCAGTTTACCTTATCTTTCTTATTAGCATTCCACGGTGCTTGAATTATTTTTACAGTGTCGTTGGAGATTTCTGAAGAGTTAAGGAATATATGCCAGGTTGAATTATATATTTCCATTAGAGGGGCTGATGCAGGATAAGCATCTGGACCATCAATGTCAGTAATATTCATTATAAGGCACAAGCCTTGCGGAGTATTATATGCGTTAATGTAAGTAATGTTTAACTTAGGAAGCTTTGAATTATTGAATAATGGCCCCAATACATTACCATAAGCCCACTGTCCAGTCGCTAGAATCCAACCAGCAACTAAGATACTGAAAACTAAACCTATTATAAAAACCTTCTCCAAGCTGATCACCATAATTTAATCCATTTGAGTATTGGCACATTAGCTAAAGGTCTATCACCAAATTTCTTATAGAGGAAGTAGTCCAATCCCCAAACTCTACCCGAAGCCGTTAACATTAACACAACCGATCCGGCAGTCAGTAAAGAACCTATCTGCCACTCATCTTCGCATGTAGATCCCAACCAGTATGCTGGGGCAAAACCAACAGACATGGCTAAAGCTCCTAAAGCTGCTAATCTAGTTAATAAACCAACAACTATCAATATACCTACAATTATCTCTACATAACTGAAGACCGTCAGGAAAGTAACGTCAAGGGAGCGGTTCTCTAACGTCATTAAAAGGAAGGGCTTAAAAGGACCGGCATGAGGTAAGAAGTTAACCAGTTTTCCTCCTACGAAGGATGCTAAATTAGGGTCTAATTTAGCTGGGGTTTGGGCTTCATTGAATTTTCATGAATTTGTATTCAATTCTCAGCCCTTGGGCTTCACCAGAGTCACGGGGCATTGCCCCGTTCATACCCCTCCGCCCCTTTAGCGGGATAACCCCAACCCACCTACTCCCAGTGGGAGTAAAAAAGAGGTGGGGAAACCCGCACATCTTGAGGTATATATTTAGAGATGCGTTTAGTTGCCTATCTAGAGTGAACCCGCACCTCTCGCAGTGAAAAGTCCTGCCGACCTTTCGGGAAACCCATCCACATCTGGGGCAGGACTTGGAAGTGAGGTGCGGGCTCACCTCCTTAACGAAAGAACCGTATAAGGGAGCCTTATATTTAAGCACGCGGTGTATAGTCCTCCACACAGTCCTTGAAATCCTCTTAGACAGCTTGTCATCAGCGTCTTGGAACATTGACTGCTTATTCAACTTCTCAACAGCAAACATTGTCACAGGATACATTTCCAGCAACTTGTTCACGAACTTGTGAACGTAATCCAGCACGCGGTTCCTCTCCCTATGAGAATACTTCTCCATCAACTCCTTCCCCTTCCTACCGTGCTTTGAAGCAAAAGACTGTATTTTACTCCTCTTCAACTCCATACCGAATTTTAGACTGTACAACTCCTTGATTGAGAAAGTGACGAACTTATCACCATCGTAAGCGTCTAATGTGTACAAGTTACTATCAATTGCTAGGAAATCTAGGGGAGTAAACCAAGGTAATTTATAACGGAATGGTAGGTGAACTTTATCCTCCTTAATTATGGGCTCACCCAACTCAAGTCCTTCAACCCTCCTTGAAAACCAAGTGCGAGACCAAGAGAAGGTAATATACTCGTAAGGTCTTACTGTAATCCTAACTTCTTCGCCCTCAACCTTTCTAAGTGTCGACTTTACCCTAACGTAAACCTTCTTCAATCTAGGTTTCCTCAGTGACGCTTGCCCTTTTTCAGCCCTCCTCTTCCACCCCTTTAATATTGAGTAAGCATCATTTATAGCCTTGTCAACATAATGGGAAGCTAGATTGTTAATCTTCTCAAGCTCGTTTCTCAACGTCTTGTAAACCTCCTTCTTTTTAGGCAGGGTTATTTTGATCTTAGTGGCTTTCTTACCTTTCACTTCCTTCCTCTCTATCTTAGTCCTCTCCCATAACCAGTCTAAAGCCTTCTGTAGTAGGTGTTTATAGTTCTCTAGTAATATCTTGCTCTCCTCCTTCTTATCGTTCTTTAGGGAGTAAGTTAGGTAGACGTATTCCTCTTGTGGTTGAAAGTCATTAAGCCTTAAGTTCTTCGACACATTTCTTCACCTTCTCATATTTGTGACTCCTCATTTCATACAACTTTCCACTGAATGATACCAATATAGAGATTAAGTCTTCTATTAGCTCTTGCTCGGGGGTTTTGTCCTCCTTATTTAATACCACGAGCTCGCAGTTGTGTGCTTTGCATATTTCCTCAATTATTTCAAAGCCGAACCTAACTAGTCTGTCTGGGTAGGCTATGACAACTTTCGATACTTCGTTGTTTAGTATCATTCTCAATAGCTTGAGGAACCCTTTTCTCTTCATGTTTAATGAAGATCCAACGTCAGTTATCACTTGGTCGTAGTCTTTGACGTTTTCCTCTAGGTACTTAACTTGGTTTATCAAGTCGTCTTTCTGTTTGTTTGATGATACTCTAGCGTATAATACTACTTTCCTCTTTCTAACAATCCCCATGAGTTTTTCTACGTCCTCTTCTTTGAACCTCCATTTTCCACTCTGTAGTATCACGGGTTTTATGTAACCTTTTTTAACATAGCTCTGTAGTGTGCGGTATGATATTCCTAGTTTTTGGCATACTTCCTTAGGTTTAAGCATTGTAGTTAAACTCACATACAAAGTATATAAACTTCACGGTTTATCGAAAACTGTTGACTACGGCTTCAAGACTGCTTTTCTTAAACCACCATCTAAAAACATCCAGCCCACAGCAAAACGAATAGGCCATATATATTCTAGCCTAGTGGAATTACCCTCATTAAAGCTAACTTTTGCCATGACTTTCAATTAACCAATCTTTTAATTTGTATTTTATTTTATAAATTTATCTTATAAAAAGTTAATTAATATTTATTACCTTACAATTTTTTATAATCATAAAACAATTTAATCAACTAATTACTTTATTTTAAAAGAAAAATTAACTTTCCTGATTCTAATCATCAGTTTAAGTTAGTAAATTAAAATAAATGAACTAGTAAAGAAGTTTAATCTTTAGTTCTTTATATTTTAAAATTAACTAACCCACCCATAGTGGAAAATCAATTCTTGTCTTTGACAAACCTCTCAGCGATCTTAACTGCTAGATCCTCTTGTTCCTTTACGATTTTATAGTATAATTCCATGCCTTTAATGATATTATTTATACCCTCAACAACATTATCTGCCCTAGCTTTTATTACTAAGCATTCCTCTATAGTATCGAATTGAAAATCTGAAACAATATCATTAACCAAATCATAACCTGGGAAAATGTCTAAACAATTCTCTACAGTAGTCATTAGCCAGTCGTCTATTAGATCCAGAGATAAAACGTATCTCACATCGCCAGGTTTTTGTAAGAGTTCGAAAAGTTTGTTAATGTCTATCTTCTCTAAGCCCATCAACTTATTTAATGGGAAATTATCAGAAACTAAGACAGCATAGTTCCCAAATATTCTATAGTAATACTCACCTTCTACCCCCCTTATCTTAACCCAATTATCTATTTTGCTAACAATATAATAAGAGGAGATCGAGGATCTAAATTCAAGGAGATTAGTATAAATTTCAATCCTCTTAACGCCTAACTCTTTTGTCATAATCAAAAATTGATTATATCAGAATCTTTTAAACAATCCATGAGCAAGAATTTTGAGAAGATGAAGCTCAGCTAAGGAGAGAAATGTTTAATTGTGGGGTTTGGGCTTCATTGAATTTTCATGAATTTCTATCCAATCCTCAGCCGTTGGGCTTCAACAGAGTCACGGGGCATTGCCCCGTTCATACCCCTCCGCCCCTTTAGCGGGATAACCCCACCCATCAGAGTGTTACCATCTGATGGGGAAACCCGCACATCTCTTATTCACCGTCACACCTCGTCGTGATATAGCCACCCATCTGGTGTGACTTTACTCATATTTACATACTAAGTATATAAACTTCACGGTTTATCGAAAACTGTTGGCGACGACGTAACTTTTAATTCTGCCACGGGCTTAAGGGGGTCATACACATTCCCAATGGGCTGTATCCTTTTTCGTGTTATAGAAATCTTTTTATATCTGTTTATAACGAATTTTTGTTAATAAAGGATGATCTCTCACGCCGATGTGGGCTATGCCCAAAAGGGTGGGAGTGATTGCGGAGATGTGAGCCCCGTGCCGTTGGGCTCGAAGGAGTCCCATGACCCACCTGTGGTTGAGGGCTAAGTCCCTACACTCGATCATGAATGAACATAAAATGATTGAAATGAAAGTGTAGGGATAAACGGATAGTTTAGGGAAACACATTACCCTCCCATCTACCCTTGTGAGTAATCATCAGCTGGGAGATCACCAATAAAACTATTGTAATACTATTTGACATAACTAATCGGGACGATATTTAGAAGTAATTAAAATGACTAATAGTTACGTGTATGTGTTACAGTCTTTTCTTTCCACCTTCTTTTAGCAACTTTTAGTGCAAATTTCCTACTTAACATTAATTGATATCTAGCCATAAAAAACCTCCACCTACCTATGTGATAAAGTCTTGATTTATAACCCATATCTCATTACCTTAATCATAAAAATATAAACCTATTCAAACACACACAAATAGATAATGAATAATAGATTATCATTGTTTCTCTTTATAGGATTCATAATAATGTCCTTTAATTCCCTCTACCAGTACTCATGGAACGCATTATTACCGCTCTTACAAAAGGGGTTTAACACAGACATTGTAGAACTGGAAATAGCTTTCACACTCTTCACAATATTTTCCACGACTTTTCAAATAGTAGGAGGGAGCATAGCTGACTATAAAGGGCCTAAAAAAATAGGGATAATCTCTTCAGTACTCTCAGCTATAGGCTTCCTAGGGACATCGTCAACCAAATCAATTTACTTATTTTATATATACTGGTCCTTAGGGAGTATAGGGGAAGGAATACTTTACGGAATAGCAGCAAATTTGGCAGTGAAGTGGTTCCCCAAGAGAAGAGGATTTGCAACAGGATTCGTGTCACTAGGATTCGGATTAGGGGCTGTAATAGCCAACCCAATTATCTTCACCTTTACTAACTACCATACCGTCACGTTATTAATAGGGTTAATAGAAATAGTTGTACTTCCACTCCTAGTATACTTTATAGATTATCCTATAAAAGCTAAGGGAGAAAAACCGACAGATGTGGTTAGAACCTCTACATGGTGGTTAATTTATGCGTCTTTTGCAACATCCGCAGTACCTCTAACAGTTCTCTCGTCCTCACTAGGGTATTTGGCTAAAGAAAACATTGAGCTCTTAGTCACTATTTTCCCGTTATTAAGCGGGTCTAGCAGGCCGATAATAGGGTATTTATCTGATTATTTAGGTAGACTGAAGATAATCAGTGCAGTCTTAATTTCAATGATTATGGGAAGCTTACTGTTCTTTTTTGGACTTCTGATCCCAACAGTACTAATCGTGGGTTTTTTCGGTGGTTCATTAATAACCTTATATTTTACTTTGAGTGGAGACATTTTCGGCGAAAAATACGCTACAGCAAATAACGGCATACTTTACACGGGAAAAGCAGTAGCTGGAGTATTAGGAGGTGTTATTTTCAGCATGTTATACTTTTACAATCCATTTTACGCTAAAACATTCGTTCTAATAAATGCTCTTATTGGATTTCTACTAATTTATATCGTGATAAATCAGAGGAAAAGGAGCAAAGTAACACAAACAAAACTTGAACGTGTCTTCTAGCTATACAAGGTGTTTACCCGTGGCGTAACTTTTCCTTACTTTTAATTCCACCACGGGCACCCCTCTTAAGGGGTCATACACATTCACCCTTAAATCATTGGGGCTGGTCGAGGGAAACACCACTACCCTCCCATCCACACTTTTATCACTCCCCAAACCTCGTGAGCAGAGCCCGTCATCAGTTAGGGGGATCATTAATAAAAACTACTTCAGTAATACTATATAAACATTACTTAATCAAAACGATATTTAGAAATGATTAAAAATAACGAGTAGTTACGTAGAAGCGTTACAGTCTATAGTTAAAAAGTTATTACCTCATACCCTTGATTAACAAACTTCGAAATCCTCTCACCCATGGGTTCAAGTCTTAGACCCAAATCCGTAAGTTGTTCTACTAAATCGTTACTCTTAGCAACACCTATGCAAGCGGAATCAACAACTCCGTTTTCTAAGAGCTTCAGAAAAATATCTTTAATGTCGCCTTCTAAAGTTAAAACTCTCTTTTGACTAGGGCCGAAAAGGACTACCTTTACATCATCATAGAGGTGCTTATTGTAACTGTTGTATGCCAACCTTATAGCTAAATCAAACTTTTCGTCACCAGATGAAATAACGAATAAAACTTTTGCCATATATAAATTATTTTTTAAGGAAATTAAAAATTTTAATGTAAAAGCTGGAATCTGAACATTATCACAATAAGAACTAATGCAAAAATCTGAATTAAGAACCATTTTACATTGCCATAATAGCTTCTCTCTAATTGTTTCATGGTATTAAACCGCGAGACTGTTCTCGTTCTTATTAAGCCATTATAAGCAGTTTCCGATGGTTCTTCCGCTTACTCGTGAAGAACCGCTCATGTAAAGGGTTTAGTAATATATTTTCGAGAACTGATCAAGAAAAAGTACCATAAAATGGAGTGTCGTAAGAAAGAGTGTGAAGTGGATCGCTCATCGAATATAGGGTAAACTGGCTGTTTACTCTAAAAGAAAATATCCTAATAGATCTTAATGTTACTAGAGTTATTTTATAATTTTTAAAAGCAACAGTTCATTCGAAAATCTTTATCTTAATTATTTTGTTAGAGTGAGATAATCCCTTACACAGCTTAAAAGTAAACAAAGAAGAGGCGAGAAAATTTCCCATTAAGCGCCGCGGGGAGGACTCGAACCTCCGACCACCGGGTTTCTGTACTTCCTTTAACAGCCCGGCGCTCTGCCAGCTGAGCTACCGCGGCATTTTTTAATACTTCTTTCTCACTTTTATTTTTTTCTCGCTCAACGTAAATAGGGTAATTTTTTACTCGCTTGAAAATCAATAAGTCAACCTTATTTAAAACGCGGTTATAACCTAGTCCAAAAATATATTAATACCGAAATTCTGGAATATTGATCATTTAACTTCAGTGATAAATTTATTAATAACTCTTTTCTATAATACTTAATAATGTCTAAGGAATTTTTCTTTTAAAACCTAGTATATCTTCAACATTACTTTATGAATTAGATAAATATCTAATAAAATAGATATCTTAGAAAAATTACTATAGTAGGATTACAACATTGCAAGCTGTCTATGATGCCCAAGATATGCATCTGACTTCCTAGAAAGTCAGAAATTCCTCCTGCTATTATCATTGCGGGTATTCCTGCTAAATTCATGTAAAATGCATACTTGCCAATTTCTGCTTGAGTTAAGTGAAGATATTCTCCAAAGAATACTGGAGCGAATTGCGGTCCTGCATAGATCATCATCCAGAATCCTATCATTACTAATATGGTCTGCCATATTGGTTTCAAGCCTTTAATTGGGTTATCCTTCTTACTCTCTACGTATATTTTAGGTTCTGTCATTCTTGATCTTATGAATACTGCAAGTCCTGCAGGTAGAACACCGATAGCGAAAATATATCTCCAACTATTAAGTACAAGGCTAGGTATGCTAGCAAAATAAGCGAAAAGGAGGTCTACTATAACAAACCCAACTAAAGTTCCAGACTGCATTATCCCGCCAAATAGTCCCCTCATCTTTCTAACGCTTTCCATTGCAGTAGTAAAGCTTGAAGATACGTCTCCGCCTATAAATATTCCTTGTAAGATTCTAAGTAATGATAGAAGAATCGGTGCTAAAATTCCTATTTGATAATAAGTAGGTAAAATTGAAGTTATTCCTATAGACAATGAATATCCTAAAACTGTAAATATTAATGTTCTTTTCCTTCCATATTTATCAGCTATATATCCAAAAATAAAACCACCTAAAGGCCTAAATAATACCGTGAAAACTATTGGTAATACTGCACCTAATGTTCCTAAAGTCGGGTAGAACAACTTTTCTGGTAAAGTTGAAGTTATAACTACTGCCCCTAGGTCATAAGAATCCATGATCCACGATATATAGGAACCAATATAGTGGAGACTGGTCTTTCACTCATATTAAGACGCTTTGGTGTTTATTTAAAAAATTATCTTTTAATCTATTGAAAATAGATTAACAGATTTTAATCTAATTGTAGAAAAGTAACTTAAAATACGACATAGTGAGATAAGATGATTATAATGATAATTATTAATCTAACTTATCTATTTTTGTTTATACATTACGTAGGTAATGCTTATATTTAATTCCTAGAATACTATATACCGACCCGTATGAGTATAAGCAAGACGTTTAGCGGTGTTACTTCATTTATAGCTTATACTTTGGCCACTTACGTAATGGTAGCACCAGCATTTACTGTGAAACAATTTGAATTACCAGCATGGTTAGCGTTTTTAATAGTGTCTATACCTTTTGGAGGAAGAGTTATTGGATCTTTGCTTTACCAAAGAATTGTTGCAATCCTAGGATCTAGGTTAACTTTCTTATCTTCAATGGTAGCTTTAGGAATATTATCAATAGGAAGTAGCACTTTAAATGTTCCTATATTAATACCTTTAAGGTTATTAGTCGGCGTTGCATTCGGTATAGCTACTTCTTTAGCAGTTGAACAGGCAGTAAGATCTGGAAATAGGTTAATAATTGCTTTAACAATGAGCGGTTGGGCTTTCGGATGGATAGGCGGTGCATTATCTTATTTAGCTTTGGGAGAATGGCAATTAATTGCATTAAGCGGAGCAATAACTTTGCCTTTCTCTATGTTGTACAAGAGGGTAAGTGTATTTTCAGTTGAAGTAGGAAAGCTCGGAATACCTTCAATATCTTCAATTTTGATATTTTTCTTCTCCTTTGAGCCAGCATTCGCATTGCAGTTAGCTCCAGCAATTGTGGAAAATCAAGGAGGAATAGTTTGGCTAATAATAGGTTATATAGTAGCAATACCAATGTACATTTTCGTTCCAATAATATCTCCACTATTGGGTGAAACAAGAACCGCATTACTTTATACAATGACTTCAGCAATAAGCGGAGTTACATTTTTCCTCACTGGTTCCCCTTACGTTCTAGTAGTTTTCACTGCCTTTGGTTTAGGAATTAATTCAGTAGCGCCCAGACTAGCAGCATCTTATGGAGCATCTGCAAGAAATATGGGAATAGCTTTGAATACTGCGGCATTAGGAGGAGTTGCGGTTCCTGTAATAAGTTCCTTTGATATTAAGTTCTTAGCGTCACTATTTACTGCATTATCAATGGTTATACTTCTAGTAATGAGCGTTAAGAAACCAAATGCTCTACTAGTTAGGTCTGCATAAAGTTATTTTCTTCTCTTCTTCTTCATTTCTATGATATTTGAAGTAAAACCTAGATATGTAGTAATATATACTCAGCCGATATGGCATCGGGTTTTTATGCAAATGACTCAATTTCCCCCAGTGAAGTAATTGATGATATTAACAATATAGTTAAAGCGTGAAATCTAGTTAACGTATACACTTTAACTTATCATGACAAGTTGTAAAGTTTACATTAGATTATCAGATGCTCACAAATTTTTTATTTACATAGATAATGAGCTATAATGATTAAAGAAGGAGAAATGCTTGCTCATATCTTTAAAGTCCCTAGACTAAACAAGAGGATGAGAGGTTGATATAATGCTGAAGTATAACACTCGTAAATGAAAATAATGCTACAAAATCAGCATGGTTATTTTGTGTTTATGGCATAATATTACATTCTGACTATAACACGATATTGTATAATTAAAACATAATGTTTGTTACTATGTTAAGATCTATTCAAAGAGAAGTTGAAAAACATAAAGATCGACCCATGATTTGGTAAAAAGTTTAAAAATAGTGTGGCTCAATTAGAACTGACCTAAAGTGAAAGGACAAACAATAGGATTCGTGTTAGTAGTAATAATTTTATTAGCAGCTGCGGTAGTAGGTTTTTACGAATATTCCTCAGTAAATAGTAAGTATTCGTCATTAAGTTCCTCATATTCTGCGTTAAATTCAACGTATTCAGCTTTAAGTGCAAATTATACATCGCTAATGCAGAAATACTCATCACTATATAAGAATTATACTACTCTCGAACAGTTATATCAGAGCCTAATGCAAAAAGAAAAACAAGTTACTACTGTAGCCCCACCTATGGAAGGTGAAGCATTAGCAACTGTTATGCAATTCTATGATGGAATCGCAATCGAATCTCCATCAGATGTATTACCCTTCTTAGCCTCAAACTTCACTGCAACAATAACCGGTGCTCCGTTCCCAGGGACTTATAGCCTTTCAACTTTTAACACAACTTGGTTAGCTGATTTCTTCAGCACTTATGAGACTGTATACTTCTACACAACAGCTTTACCCACAGTTACTAAATTGTCTAATACAACTTATGAAGTAACTGATGTAGTACAATACTTCGTAGCACCTACGAATGACCCCATCTATTTACAAGTATTCAATGCATCTAACACAATAACCGTACAATATATAGGAGGTGAGATGCTAATAACCAGTTTAACATGGAAAGGTAATGAAGTACCACCCTCAGCTGTTATAGCCGGTTATCCATCACAACATCAATTAGAAGCTAACCAAGTATTAGAAGAATACTTATACGAGGTAAACGCTTTAGGTGCTGAGTTCCCTGGACAAGTAACTGCAAAATACTTTGCTCCTAATGCTGTCTTACAAATTAATGGCCCATTACCAGGTAGTCTAAAGAACGGGACATATCAAGGATTGAGTAACATAGAGAACTTCTTCAACCAGTGGGATAGTGACTTTATCTTCGCATTAGAATATTTACAGAACTTATTACCTAATGGTACTGCAGTACCACCAACAGTTCAAATTAATTTATCTCCAAATGGTGTTAATGCAACTTTAGACGTAAATGACACTGTAATTTTCGTATTCTTAAACCAAGGTCAACCTGGATTCCCAGCAATATATGATATGCACGTAAATGTAATGACATACTTCGTTTATAACTATACAACCTCAATGTGGGAGATAACTGAACAAATATGGAACGTACAAGAAGTTCCAATACCATCAGATACTATTTACTACCCGTTAGGACCAGCAACGTTTAATGTAGTTACCGAATCAACTGAGACTATAAACGCTACTAAAGGAGGAGTCCTAACAGCCGGTAACTTAGTCGTAATAGTTCAACCCGGTACTTATGCATATAATGCAAAGACTAACATGACTTACTCAGTTTACAACTTCTCAGTAATAATATTCAGCATGACTGGAGTCTACCCACCAAATGGCACAGATTTGACTCCAATGTACGCATTCGCCTTCGCAATTAACGGACAAATATCTCCTGTATGGAGCTTAGTTAACTCACAAGGAAAGCCAATGCCAGCATACACAGTTGTTTTAGGCGCCACACCTTACTGGACATCATGGACATGGTTCGGAGGAACATTTAATGGGACAACTTATGTTGGAGGTTCATATAAGTTCGCGGATCACTGGGTTTATGGACAAGACGTAATGGTAAACATACAGTTCTTCAAACCAGTAATATGGATATTTGTTTCCTCACCTACTCCCTTAGCAACACCACCAATGCCAGTACAACTAAGTAGTGTTACTCCACAAGCGGGATTAACTCCAGTGAACATATACACTTATTCCATCAACGGCCAAACTGGTGGAGTAATAATGGCCGGTAACATTATAGTAGTAATTAAGCCTGGTACCGCGATAACCTTTACAAACGGTACAAAGTTAACGAGCTATGACTTCTCAGTAGTCTTCTACGCTTTAAGTAACGTTCCTAATGCTCCTAATGGAGGAACGCCAGTACTAGCTTTCGCCTATGCAATTAATGGCTATGTGGGTCCAGATGCTGTAGCTAACCAGTCATTTATAACCGTTATAATGACACCAACTAATGGAGTTACAATGTGGACTTACATTAACGGAAAGTACTTATATGAAGATCCAATACTTGTAACTAACGGAGTTCTAATTAACTTAACATTTGTAAGACCAGTACCATGGATAGTGACATTGCCCGAATTAGTGAGCAATACTACGACAACAACTAGTAGTTCATCCTTATCGACTTCAACTTACTCATCATCTATAGGTTATTGGGGATAAAATAAATAACACAAAGATAATTATTTTTTGTTTTAACTATTTTATTTTTAGTTTTAATCCCTTTCTTCTTCTAATTAAGTTCCTTACTAAATATATTACTTTATTTTTGAATATTCTTTATTAAAGTATTTAAAGATTTATTCAATTTTTGGAGCAATACTTTTTCATAACTTCAGCCAGATTTTTTAGCACTTAAAAGAATAGGGGATTAGGAGTGGTTTGACTACTCTTATACTTACACTTTCAGGGGAAATAGCAATTAAATCGGAAAGGACTAGAAAAAGATTTGAACATTTACTCCTTAATAATATATCGAAAGTTCTAAACATTAAATCGTATAAGTTTGAGCAAGGGCTGATTTTAATTGAAACTGAAGATGATTTCAGAAAATTAGAAAAAGTATTCGGAATTGCCCATTTTTATAAAGCTGAGAGAATTGAGTTCGATACACTAGAACGATTAGTGGAAAAATCTAAAGAGTATTTTAAAGAAAAAGTTAAGGGGAAAAAATTTGCCGTCAGAGTAAAAAGAATAGGGAGACATAATTTTACTAGTTTAGACGTTGCAAAAATAATAGGTAGTGCTTTATACCCATATAGTAAGGGTGTAGACCTAGAAAACCCAGAAATTGAGGTGCATGTTTATATTAGAGATAATGAAGCCTATTTTTACACTGAAGTCTTTAACGGCCCCAGAGGATATCCAGTGGGGTCTACTGGTAAAACAGTGGTATTATTTAGTGGTGGAATAGATTCACCAACAGCAACTTGGCTAATGATGAAAAGGGGTGTTTTACCAATTATCTTAAATTTTAAACTTGGTGGGGAACTGCACAAAAATATGGTAATAAACGAGTTAAGAGTCTTGAGGGAGTGGAGCGGGGGACATAAATTAAGGGCGTACTTCATTGATGCTATGCCTATTTTATTACAGCTATCAAAAGTTAAGGAGTACTTGAGGGTTGTGATGTTGAAAAGGATAATGTATTTAACCGCTGATAAATTAGCTGAACGTGTTGGTGCATTATCTATAACTACTGGGGAATCATTATCGCAAGTGTCTTCCCAGACTATGAAAAACCTTTATGTTACTGAATATGGAATAAATAGGCCAGTTTTCCGACCATTAATTGAGTTTGATAAAAGCGATATTATAGATTTAGCAAAGAGAATAGAGACTTACGAATTGTCAATCAAATTACCCGAGTACTGTACTTTAGCCGGTAAAAGTACTATATCCGCAGATTTGAAGGAGGTATTAGAAGAAGAGAAGAAAATCCAGATAAATTTAGAATCATTAATAGAAAACGCGGAGAAAGTGGAAGTGTAATAGATCAGTCCTCACACGGCTCTATCATCGATCAAGCCGGGGTTCTGTCATCACTTTATTAATATACTCTATAAGAGCCTTTTTAGCTTCATCTATTGAACTGTAAATTTTTGGAGGACTCTTAAAATAGTAACCACAAACCTCTTTTACCGCACCACCTATACCTTTATCCTTTAGCATCTTCCCTATCCTAACCAAGTCCAAAAGAGGGACTACAGCATTAGGGGAATCAAATGATTTAAAAGAGATATCTATCCTTATCGGAACACCGAAAGAATAAACCCCTTCGATAACCATATAACTAACCCTCTTGTCCCCCAAAAATTCCACATAATCTGAAGTACCGGCAACGACTTCAGCACCGTCTGAATGGCTAGAAATGAAATTACTCTTTATTCCCTTCTTTAAATCTTTTCTCCAATCTTCTAGTGTTACAAGTGTTTCGGTAGTCCCAGAAATATCTATCTGGTAAGTCCTAGTCACCCTCACTCCTCTACTCCTCAGAAACTCTATAATACCAGTATGTAAAATAGTACCGCCTATCTGGCTTAGCAAATCGTCTCCTAAAAGGGGAACTCTCCTCTCTCTGAACTTCTCTTCATAGACACTCACAATCCTTGCTGGTGTGGCATTTATAAATGCGGAGTTTGCCTTAAGCGACTCTTCCGCATAAAACTCACTAGCCTTTTGAACACCGGCGGGAAGTAAGTTAATTACAACATCTATTTTACTATTTTTTAAAACTTCTGAAACGTTAACTGGCTCCTCATCTGATTCCTCAATTATATTACCTAAGATACCTTCTTTGCTATCCATCGTAACACCACGTTTAACTATAACGTCATTTTTAACTTCAACGTATTTCGGTGTAACGTTAGGTTTTTGGAATATTGCTTTTGATAAAGTTAAACCGACCTTTCTTTTATCTATATCGAAAGCCTCAACGACCTCAATTTCCTCAACTTTATAGGGTAAGTTTAGTACTCCTTGAATTTCTTTGCCACTTTTCGCAAGCTCTAGGGCTTGCAAAAACGCACTCGCTACATTTCCCACTCCTATTATTCCAACTCTTATCAAGTTAAAACACCCAATATCAATGGTGCTATTATACCCAATATTATACTTAAGATTGACGCGACTATTACACCGTCCCTTTCACTTGACTCCACCATCTCAAACCTTCCTTCTTTAAACATCTCCCTAATAGGAGGAATATAATAACCGGCTGATATGGCACTGTTAATAAAACCTATTAAAGTAAGCCAAGGTTGAGAGAAGGAAGACTCCAACACGAACAACTTAGCCCAAAATCCGACAATTGGAGGTATTCCTAACAGGCTAAGTAAGAGAATCGTCATTGAAAAAGCTAAAGTTTTATCAGCAGAGGCTAACCCGTTAAGCCCTTCATAACTACTGGTTCCGCTCACTTTTTCTATATGCGAAACACCTAAAAATAATCCAGCTTGGGCTACTGAATATGCTAAAATATACACTGAAAGAGAATCTATTGCCAGAGAGATATTATAGGGAATCATTGAAATCGCTATAAGCATAAACCCTACCTGGGTTATACTACTATAAGCCAACATCGAGGCTAACTCTTTCCTTGAAAAGGCTGAAATATTGCCAAATATTAGACTTGAAAGTGTTATAATTACGAAAACAATAAAGACTATAACACCTAAATCCCCTTGGGGTTTTAAATAGTAGAGTAATACTATTAGTGGTGCAAATCCTACAATCTTACCTACGCTAGATACAAATGCAACAGAAACCCTACTGGCCATTGAGTAGACTTCTGGCAACCAACCTTGAAATGGAAAAGCTCCTATCTTAAACAGAAACGCTATGGAGAAAAACAATATCCCAGTGTACACCAACAAAGGATAGCTGACAGTGGCGTCAAGTGAAAGAGAGTTTATTCCAAGAACGTAAAATGCTAGACCTATTATCATTAACGAGCTAGATAATATACCCATTATCAAATATTTTACACCGGACTCGGTAGAGTTATAATCCTTACTCAAGAACGCAATAACGTAAGTAGCCGCAGAGGCTATACCCCAAGAGGCTAGTATTGTTAGTACATTATACGAGAATACTAAATATATTACACCTATGTTGGTCAATAAAATAAGGGATAAGAAAGACGACCTAGTATCCCAGTTTTCAAGTTCTTGTTGTCCACCAATAATTACTATTATTGATGCCAATAAGGATGAAATAGAAATGAAATAACCGAATGGGGTTATATAAAGCGTTGAAGAGAATAAGGCATAGTTATAATTCCCCGTTAATAGAGAATAAAGAAATATTAGTAAACTTACTAGCATCACAGAGACCGTAAGCCAAAAAGCTGCTAGATATCCTTCTCTCTTTCCATTGTCTAAGTAGAGTACTCCTATTGAAGATAATACTAAAAGGATTGATGAAGTTACTATTGGGATATACATCATTAGATCCATCATAACACCCCTATCAGAATGATTATAACCAAGATTAAGACTAGGATACCGCTTATATATAAAAGTAAATAGTCTCTTAAAATACCGGTGAAAGTGCCCCTCACTATATCCCCTCCTAGCTTAACAATACCCTGTGGTAGCCTTACGTTAAGAGTTAGATCTATAACACCGTATTCGAACTTATTATAAACGCCTTGGAACGCCTTAAAACCAGAGAGACCTAAAAGATCTAAAATGGGGTTAACGTACCAACCGTAATATAAGAAATAAACCAAGGGCTTCACATAAAGTGAGAAATCTACACCGTTGAGATATAAACCAAAAGCGAGGACAAGCCCTACCATCGCGGCTATTAAAGATGTTAGATCTAATGAAGAAAGTGAGGAAGAAAGGCTTAAGTGCTCAAAACTCGTAAGTAAGAAGAACGGAAACACTGCACCTAGGATTATCGAAGCCAAGATAAGAATTGCTGGCGAAACTATCATAAGCGGACTAATATGACCCTCTTCTTTCAGCTCTTCACCCTTCCATAAAAAGGCCTTAACTATATATCTTATGATATAAACACCTCCTAAGAACTCCACTAAGGAGTATAAGTAGAAAAGCATTGGCTCTTCACTTAATATATTCCCTATTAAGTTATGGGCCCAAAAACCAATTAATGGTGGTAAGCTCGCAAGATTGAGAGCTGCTATTAACTGTAATACAAACACCATCGGAATCTTAGAGTACAGCTTGTTAAATACTCCTACATAACGGTTTTCGGTAAAGTGAATCACGCTACCAGCGTTCATGAAGAGTGACGCTTTATAAATCCCGTGAGCTAGCATTTGTATTAATCCAATTATAATCCCAGAAGTTAAGTAAACAATGTTACTATAGAGTGAGTAAAGTAAAAGCCCCACAGATGAGGATAGAATCATCAACGAGATCTGATCCGCTGTGGAATAGGCTAAGATTAGCTTCTGTTCATTCGAGGCTAATGCACTTGAACTTGTATAGAGTGCTGTGAACATAGCTATTCCCACAACTATCGAAGCAAATAATGTTGTCTGTTGGTTAGGTAAGAGATATGGGTAAAGGAAGAAAGTGAGTATTGCACCTAAGTTGACCATAGTAGCAGCGTGAATTAAGGCACTTACTGGAGTAGGACCCGTCATCGCTGTTAATAACCATTGCGTTAACGGGAACTGCGCACTTTTTCCTAAACCACCAAGTACTATCATAAATAGGACAAACCACCCGTAAGATAGTTTATAAACTAACGGTATGAAAGAGAAGAGTCCCGTCTGATAAATCAATGTAATACCTTGGTATGGAGAACTTGACGATAAAAATAATAGATAACCAAGTCCTAAAATTAACCCTACATCGGCTAGCCTAGTAAATATCATAGCTCTTATACCACTAGTTGTCGGCTTGGAGAGATATTCTATACCTAAAACCTTCTTTCCGAAATCACCTACAACATTCCTCTCATTATCGTCTAGCCAATAGCTGATCAGCCCATAAGAAGCCAAACTTGTACCCTCCCAACCCGCTAAGAATAATAGTATATTATCAGCGAAGACCACTGAAAGCATTGATGAGACGAAAAATCCGAAGAACCCCCAGTACCTCCTTAATACCGAATCTTCCTTCATGTAACCAATACTGTATAGTGCTATAAAGAAGGATAGAGAAGACACAAAAACACCTAGGATTGCTTGCAATAAAGACGAACTAAAGGTGAAGTAAGAGAAAACTGTTTGTACTTCACTAACTTCAAACAATGAAGATGATACCAGTTGAGACAAATTATATACTGAGAGAATCATCGAAATACCTATAGTAGCCACTACGATAGCCCCCCTAGCGTCTTGATTAAACTTTTTAGGAGTTATGAGCGCTATTAGTGACCCTAAAGATGGGAAGATCACTATTAGAAATAGGTATGGAATACCAGAAAATGGAATCGTTTGTATGAAGTTAGAAAGGGAATGTACTAAAAGCTGGGGGAAGAAAAAGAAGAACACACTGAATATCGCTATAATTAACATCGGAACTGAGTACTCCATAGCCTTATCTATATCAGCCCTTACCTCCTTGACACCACTGTAAACTCTTTTGAACAGATAAGTTGCATAAGCTGATGAAATAACTATTGCTAACATTAGGAAAGCTATAAGTAAGATAGATGTAACAAAACCTATTTGGCCTATTGACTCACCTACTGAAAGTAATAGTAATACCTCACTTATTAGCCCTATGGAGGGTGGTAAACCTAATAGATTAAGAATGCCAACGAAAGCTAGGGTTGTGTGTAATGGAGAAATAGAGTACAACCCTCCTAATTTTTCTATGTTTCTTTCTTCTAATTCTGTTATCGCGGCGCCGGCACTCATGAAAAGTAAAGCTTTTCCGAAACCATGAGAAACGTAAACTAGTGCAGAGGCAATTATCCCTAAAGGCAGATCGACAATAGAAGACTCTAAACCTAAAAAGAACGCTATTGAGGCACCTAATAACATGTAACCCATCTGTGATACACTAGAATAAGCTAAGAACCTCTTAAAGTCCTTCTGAGCTATAGCGTTTATACCACCATAAATCATAGTAATAATAGCCCAAGCTATGAATATTGGGGCTAGATAAGAAAATGAAGGGAACAAGTAAAAGTATAAGATCACTACGTAAATTCCTAGTCCAACCATATTAGGGCTCAATAATATTGAAATAGGTGTTGGTGCTTCACCGTGAGCATATGGTAACCAAATGTTAAACCCCGCTATCGCACCTTTTATCAACATTCCCAGAACTCCTATTATAAAGACTAATGGCGCATAAGCAATTGCAGAGTAATTGTAAGTTTGTGCATAAGAGGAGAAAACGTCCATCCTACCAGTTATTAAACCTATTATGACGATAGACGTTAAAGTGAGTATTGTGCCTACGTGAGTCCATATGAAATATAATAGGCTAATCCTCCTCCTATCACCATAACCGTATAAAAGGATTAATAAGAATGAAGTAATTAATGCAATTTCTAAAAAGATATAAAGCTCTAGTAAGTTAGTAGAGAGTACTACGTAAAGCATTGAAACGGCGAAAAGCGAATATAGAGCGTAGTATAACCCCCAGTTCCCTCCCCCTAATTCATGGAATTTCTTTTCCATGTAACGTTGAGAATAATAGACTGTAACTATAGTTACAGCAAGTATAGTAATTATAAAGGGGAAATTTAAGTCATTTACAGTAAATCCGAAATAACCTATATCGTTAGCTACAAAAAACGTATAAAACAACCCATACCTAAATACAAAAAATATGTTAACCCCTATTGCTATTGCTGATAGTATCCAAGATACTTTCTTATCTTTTATAAAGAATATTATTGAGGAAATTACAAACGAGAGGATGAAAATCAATAGAGAGAGCATCTCATTCCACCTCCAACGTACCTTTTATTTTATAATAAAGGAAAATAACTGCAAAAGCAACCACAATTTCAACTAGAGCCATAGAAATTGCGAAAATAGAGAAGTATATTGGTAAATAAACTCTTCCTATAAGAGATGAGGCCGAAAAAATAATCAATATTGATGCATTAACTATTATTTCTGATGATAGTAGTATCCTAACTAGATTCCTACTATTAAGTAACCCGTAAACTCCTACTGAGATTAATATAAGAGAAACTACTAAACCCATATAACCTAAAATCATCCTTTCTCACCTCTGGCTAATGAGAGGGCCTCAATCATTGTAGTGAGTAATGCTATAATAATTATCAAGGCGGGAAACCAGTATTTCTCGAGGAAGATATTAGCAAAACTCTGAAGGTTAAATGTCAACCCCGTGCTTACTGTAGGTGTATTATAAAATGTAACTATAAGAATGAGAAATAATATTGCCCCAGTAACTACTGCAGTAATCCCAGCCCAAGGGACATTTATTTCCTTTACAGTTAAGGTCTTAAAAACGAGCAGTGAAATTGATAAAAACACTACAGCTGAACCTACGTAAAGTAAGAAGTGGAACGCGGAATAGAAAGCGTATGCTGAGGGGTTAATCAAAGCTATAAGTACCGCAACGGATATTCCTAGAAATGCTAATGCTATAGAAGAGTAAAAAACGTTTTTTTGCCTTACTATGAATATGGCTGACGCTATAGAAATTACTGAAAAGAGAATAAACAGCCCGTATTGAATTTCATTCGTCAGGGACATATTTTATCCCCTTCTTCTCATCTATTACAGTCCTCATCTTCCTTACAACTTTTTCTGACGGTGACTGCTCTTCAAAGTCTTTACCAAATCTATCGGGCCTAAAAACTAGATCCCTCCTATTTGTAAATACAGCATCGTGAACTCTGGTTTCCTTTAATGCATCCACTGGGCAAACATCTACACAAAAACCGCAAAATACACATCTACCGTAATTTATACTAGGTAATTTTTTACCTCCGTCAGTAGTCATTTTCATCGCATCAGCTGGGCAAATTAGAGCACAAAGGGTACATCCTATACATACATCTTTGTAAAGCCTTATCATGCCCCTATAATTAGTAGGTAAGGACAATGTTTCGTCTGGGTATTTCAGTGTTATTCTTTGTGGCGATATCATATATTTTATTCCAGTACCTACGGCTTGTAAATGGTCTGCGAATAGTCTGAATGGATTCTCTTTTTTATATTCTTTTACTTTATCCATACTTCACCCACCACCAAACCTAAAATTAGAGATGCAAATGCTACGGGAAGGAGGTACTTCCAAGACCCCCTTAAGGCTTGATCTAACCTATATCTACCATAAACGCCCCTTAGGAATACCGCAAACCACAAGACTATAATCGCCTTTATACTTGTAATTAGAGCACCGGGTAAGCCGGATAATGGGAGCCAACCGCCCAAAAATAGGTCAGAGAAAATAAAAGAATACGCGAAAGTAGCTATATATCCTCCTCCCATGGCCAAAATAAACAAAAATCCACTATATTCCGTTGCAGGGCCTACAACTAGCTCACTGTCAGCTTCTACGATATCGAACGGAAACCTTCCGGTTCCCATTAACATCCCCACTAGAAAGACAAGAGCAGCCAGGGGGTTTGCCACTATTCCCGGGATCCCACTCTCCACTACTTTAGCAATATCTAATGTGTGATATTCTATAGCTATAGCAACCACAGAAATAACTATTAAAACATCATAAGAGACAGAAAGTAATGCCTCCCTTACAGATGCTAAAATTGCAAACCTGTTATTAGTACTCCACGCTTGAAGTAATATAAAAATTGGTATAACTGCTAATATTGCTAGGGCAACTATCATATTATATTGTATAAAATACCCCACTAACACTCCCTGATCTATTTCTTGATCGTAGAACGCTTTACTGTATACTGAAAAAATCGAACCTTGTGGAGGAATTGAAGAGAACGGTATAACTGCCATAGGTAAAAAGCTGAAAATTAATGGAATTATTGGTGCTATAACGTAAAGTGTAGGATTCACACCATTGGGGATTATTATTTCAGAAAACACTAATCTCAGAGCGTCTGCAACAAGTTGTAATATCCCCCCAACCCTTCTGGAGACATATAATGGTCCTATTCTCATCTGAACTCTAGCAGCGGCCTTTCTCTCAAACCAAATCGTTAATAGGAGTATTATGGTTGTAAATATCAGTCCGGGGAATATGATTGTGACAAAAAATGAGGGATAAAAGAGATAATATCTAATATCCCATAACAAGTTCATTACCTATCAGCCTCCGGAGGGAAATAATCTAAACTACCATAAATCGCAACTAAATCCGCATACCTTGCGCCTTTAGTTAATTGTTTAAAAACATATATCATGCGATATGAGGGAGTTATCATCCTTAACCTATAAGGTTTAGGCGAACCGTCACTCACAACATAGTAAACTAACTCACCCCTAGCCGCTTCTACTCTACTCACAGCTTCCCCTTTAGGAGGTCTAAAGGACGCATAATAGCCGGGGAAAACTACCTTCTTTTGCCCCTCCCACCACTTCTTTAGTCTAGTTGGGGGTATTTGTTTAAAGAACCTATCACTTAATATGCTACCTTCTGGTATTTGCTTTATAACATGTTCTAAAATCCTCATACTTTGCTCAACTTCCTCAAACCTAACGAGTAATCTAGCATAAGCATCACCCTCCTTATAAACTGGTATCTCGAAATCTACTTTGTCATAAGCAGCGTATGGCTCTATCTTCCTAACATCATAATATACTCCGGAAGCCCTTAAATTAGGGCCTACAGCACCCCATTTTATAGCATTTTCTTTACTCATAACTCCGACATTTTCCAGTCTACTCCTAATATTTGGGTTTCTAACAAAAATCTTGTACCAATCTTTTAACTTCCTCCTCTGGTATGCAATAGCTTTTTCTATCATCTCCTTTATTGCTGGTGTTAGGTCTCTCCTAACTCCTCCAGGGATTATATACGAATTTGTAACCCTAGCACCAGTTATAGCTTGCAAAATTTCTACCCAGACCTCTCTGTCACCAAAACCCCACATAAACCCTGTAGAATGGCCCAAAAATATTGCAAGGATGCCAACACCATAGAGATGACTTGCTATCCTATTTACTTCTGCAGCTAAAGTCCTTAAGTATTGAGCCCTCTCTGGAACATCAACTCCTAAAATCTTCTCAACAGCAATTATATAACCTAAGTTCATATGTATAGAGTCCAGTATAGCCGGCCTTTCTACTAATGGTATTAATTGCATATAAGTTCTTACTTCACTTAATTTCTCAACGGCCCTGTGAACATAACCCACGTCTAAATCAACGTCTTCAATTATGTCACCGTTAAGTTTAACATAAATCCTCATATGCCCAGAGCCTGGATGCTGTGGTCCTACGTTAAGCTCTCCCCTAATCGGTACGATTTCTACCTCAAAGCCTCCCGCTTGCTCAAGAGGATTTGTCAACAAATAACCCCTCCTGTTTTACTTTAAAGCTCTTTCTTAACGGATGAACTCCTTCAAAATCCTCATCTAGGAATAATCTCCTTAGATCGGGGTGGCCATTAAATATTATACCGAGCATTTCATAAGTCTCTCTCTCACCAGTCCAAACGCTTTCCCAAATGCTATATAAGGAAGGAACTTTCGGATCTTTATAACTTGTTTTAGTCTTTACAGCCAAAATAGTTTTAGCTAATTCAAGGTCAGAATAAGAAGAAACGTGATAAACCACCTCAAATTCCTCTTTTTCGGGATAGTCAATCCCCGTTACACTCTTAACGTGGTCAAAGCCTAACTCTTTTAAATATTTTGCAACTTCAAGTATTTTATCCTTGCTTACTTCTATATAGCCTCTCCTATCAGACTCTGCCTTGCCAGTTACTTTAAACTTAGTTATTAAATCTTGAATTATCTTAGCTAATTGAGACTGTTGAACTGATTGTTGCTGTTGTGTAGACAACTAAATTCACCTCCTCATTAACCAATACTCTATTACATTTACCTGCTTTACAGCATAGTACAATACTGGATATAGTAGAACTATCGTTGAGGTTATTAATATTAGCAGATTCCTAAAGAGTATAAATGAAGAATAATACGAAGCCTCAGCAATTGCAAGAAGGATTACTATAATAGGTTCTATGGAAGTATAAACTAACAAGTACCCATAGTACTGTAATGGGTACCATAATCTACCTTCTCCAAAAGGGATATTTCCGGCCTCAAACCTACTCACCTTCAAAGGATTAAACTTACCTTCAACCGCTAATGAAAGAATTTTATAACCGCCATAACCGGCCAATAGGAATAAAATCGTAGGGAGACCGAAAGCTAACATTGCTTGGGTAAAAGCCATCAACTTAATACCGTTTTGTTTCCTAAAATACTTATCTTTTAAGTGATTAGAAAAATTAATATAAACTAAAAATATTAGCGCTTAACGTTAGCAAATACTTTTTAAACGTTACTAATACTTTTTGCATTTCTTATACACTTAATTATACCATCTTTGTATACCCCCTCAATACAACGCTGGGATATAAACTCAACATTACCATTCATCACTTCCTCGAGTGTTATCGGTGTCTCCCTAATGAAGTTCTCGTGGATAATACAATTCGGCCCAGCATAACGGAACAGCCTGGGGTGTACCTTCTTCACCTCCTCTAGCATCTTCCACGCCACCTGGCGTATCTCCCACTGTGCCCTCGAACATAAACGCAGGGCGAAGAAGTTGTAAAGTTCTCGTGCGTTCATAGTCACGATGATGTTGGTGTTTACGCCGTTAGGTAAGACGTAACGGGCGTCTTCCTCTGGTACTCCCGCCTCCAAGAGTTTGTAGTAGTGGTTATACGCATCCGTATATGCCTCCTCAACGACATCCTTTGCCCTCCTTTCTGCGGAAGGAGGTATAACGGGCTGATAATATTCATCCACGGGCTTAGCAAAGCGGTGGCTCATTTGGGTGTACGAAGCGATACGATGCCTCACCAACTGGTGTGAAGTTACCCTGGAGATACCCTCGATAGAAAAAGTGTAAACTGAATGTTCAAGCACAGACCAGTACCCGTGAATTATCGCGTCCCTAATCCACTCCTCGACCTCCTCATCGGTCATGTTTTGCCAATGGTAATCCCAACCCTTCCTAGACCTACTCATCTTTGATGCAACAGCAACTACCCTTTCACCGTCTTTTGTATAAGATACGAGTTCAACTTTCATTTACCTAACTTTTGTATATTGAAAATTTTAAACACTGCCCATGCAATATTATCACGAGGAAATCCTTATTAAAATAAGAGAAAGCTTAAAAAATTAGTTAACGTATAGAATTAGCTTACTACACTACTTAGTTTTTCCACTAACCTTGTTAGTAAAGCAGCGTTTTTCTCTGCATCTTTCTCAGTTTGGTCTAGTACTTTTTTAATCTCCTCATTTTCGCCCACTTTTGCAATCCTTTGCTTGTAGACTACTATTTTATTTAATTCGTCCTCTAATGAATCTAAAACTATTCTCATAGTTTCCTCTCCTATTTTGCTTGTTTTTAGTGCTTTTTCTCTAAGGCATGTATAGTGCACTACTGCCTTATTAGATAGGAATGTGAACAACTCGTCCCAATATATTGGATTTCCACAGAGACCGCAGTTCCATTTAGTTTGGGGTCTGCTCATCAAAAGGAGAAAGTTATTAAATTATAATAAGCATTACGGTAACTGTGATACCAGAAAAAACATTCGCGGACGCTAAGTTCTATGATAAATTAATAGCGATCTTCTTTACAACTGATAACTGCGAGGAGTGCGAAAAATTGTTTGAAAAAATCAAAGATATGAACATTGTGAAACAGAAGTACTATATCTTTAAATTTAATGCAATAGAACATTTGCAGTATTCAGTAAGGCTTACTAGAGGAATTGTACCAACTATTAGTATAGTTAACCCTAAAGGACAATTATTAGCCATAATAGAGTCCACAAACATAGGATATATAGAAGATAAATTAGAAGAGATTTATTATAAAAGAGATAAACTAAAACCCTTAGAGTACCAAGAGCCTAAAGAAGTAGAAGAAGTTAATCCCGTGGATTTTTATGATATTATAAACTATGTATTAGACGGAAACCCAGTAGATTTTAGAGCTGTAGAGTTCCTTAAATTTTACTCCTCAATTCATAAGGAATACGTAAAAGTTCTCGATATCGCAAAACCCGTAGATCCTTTAGCAAAATATTTGCTCACAAGTGAAAAACCCCAGCTTGACTATACTTATACTAGTAATTTAGCGGTCAGCATAATTTTAGGAATTGATGAGGCTACAAAGGAAGAGCTGTTGAAGAGAATTGATGAGGAGGGAAAAGTATATAGGAGTAATAGGAAAGAGGTAAAAGGACTATTGATTGATGAGGCTTTAGCTGGAGAAGCACTTATATCCCTCTATCAAAAGACTTTCGATGAGACTTACCTTAATATGGCAAAGAAAATAGCTGAATACATAGATAAAACTCTCTCAACCTCTATAGGCTTTAGGGATTCAATAAATGAGGATCTTATAACTTCATACATAGTTTACGAACCCTTAGCTAATGCAGAAGCCTCAATTTTCTTTGCTAAGCTATGGGCAATAGTAAACGATACCAAGTATAAAGAGAACGCTAAAAAGGCTATGAACATTAGTTATACTCTAGGAGATGATATAAGGGTACTATCAAGAATTGCCATAAGTTATGTCAAGTTAAATGAATTGATAAAGGCTAAGAAACCAATCCAGGATTTAAGAGTTGAGGTAGTAAAAGAAAACGGTTGCCCGGATGAGGAATTAAGATATAAGGACAACTGTTATAAGGATATCAGCGAAATAAAAAGCGAATTATAATTTCTTATATATCTTGCCAATATATTTTGAGAGTTGTCTTCCGACCCCACCTTCACATATAATTCTAAAAGCCCTAATCTTATCTAATGGTACAACCTTGCCTACATATTCAAACCCGTAACTGCGTAAAGTAGAAGGTGCATAAACTGAAGAGATCCCGGAAAGAATTAAATGGTCAGCAGAAACTGATTTTAGTATTTTCTCAGTATGACCTAATACTAACGCTGAGCCGAAGATTACAGCAGTATTGCAAACCTCATTAACCAAGGAAGAGAAGGGTTTAACAATAACTTTACCCATTGTCTGAGGAGAGGGGTTTGAAAAATCGTAAATAATAACTGATGAAAACTTAGTAGTCTCTATAGTCGGAGAAAAACCGAATAAACAAAGCTTATTTCCCTCTAACAAATCTAGAGGATCCCCAGTTTCGTAATTTTCCATATTGCTTACGGCGTTTAATATAGCTACTGTAATTCCTCTTTCCAATGAATTAGACTTTAAGTTCTCCGTTAAATATTCTAAGTCTTGCCCTAATATTTCACCGCTTAAGGAGTTTTCTCCATCAATAATTGTGTGGGAAATCCCCATACTATTATCGCTTAATAACACTGAAGTATATGATATACCTACACAAGCGTTAATTACTTTTTTACCTTTAAGCGAAAATTTTAATTCATCAATCATATCATCTAATAACATCAAAATACTCTCTACTCCCAAATTAAAAACTCTTTTAGATGAGGAGGTTCCACCCCTAGCGATAGGTGAGCTGACCCGCATTTTCTGATATGATGAAGTGGGAAGAATCAGATTGGTGAAGAACGCTCCTTAGCTGATGATGACGCCGAGCACTAACGAGCGATGAGTTAAGGACCACCGCTGAGGAACCTTTTAGAAAATTCCAAAAACGGATCTATTACGCCTTTTAAAGAGAGCCAGTAAAGACTTTGAAACGCTTTTTTCGCACTTCTGAAAACTGGGCTAGGCCCAAAAGCCTTACTCTTACTATAATTCATATATACAAAAAACCCGTCACCTTCACCACCATAAACAGCACACATAGCACTACCATCAAATTGAACCTTACCGTAACCATAAATTTTATTTACTATACTCTTAACTACGTGTAGAGCTTCGTAATGGGCAATGGCACCTGTCTTAGGAGGTAACATGATATCAGTAGCATCACCTATGACATAAACATCATCATATCCTCTTAATTGTAAACTTTGTTTGCCTACTGGAATAAAGCCAGAATTATCAACTAAATTAGAGAACTCATTACCTACTTTAATAGGAGTATCTATTAATGCTAAATCGTACTTGAGTCTTTGGCCATCCTCTATTTCGATTACCTTATATTGTGTATCAACGTCCCTAATTTTCGCACCTCTAATCACTTCTACGTTTAGCTCACTACTTCTTTTACCTAATTTTTCAGCCATAGGCTTCTGTAATTCTGGAGGTTGAGAAACTGGATTGAGTAACGTTACTTTAGCCTTTGGAAACTTCTGTTTTAATAAAAATGCGAGTTCAAAAGGAGCAGCTGGACATTTGATAATTCCGTAATAGCCTACTATTATGTTCTTCCCCTCAAAACTTTCAACCATTTTCTTGAGATTTATAGCTTCATCGAGAGTGTGAAATGCCGGTAACTTACCTTTTACGTTTTGAACCCCTGGTGAGATTACTAGATAGTCGTAATTTATTTCTTTACCAGTACTAGTTATTACTTTCCTCTCTTCTGGTAATACTTTTATAGCCCTATCCTTCACTAATTCAATATGTGGATCTAGAACCTCATTTATAGGTTTAATAACACTCTCGGGTCTTTCATCGCCCACAATTACGTCAACTAGCCCAGGCTGATATAAATGGTATTCTGACGGTTCAATCACTGTTACACTTAAACCTCTCTTTGAAAGAGAATTTGCCACTACACTACCAGCGTTTCCCGCTCCTATAACAACTGTTCTACTTTGTTTCATATTTAGTAAACTATCTTAATTAGAATATAAAGTTACTTTAGGAATAGTAGGATTTTGGGATAACCTAAAATTATTTTTAATTTGAAAATCCTAAGTATAATAGATGAAACGAATATCGCTAGAGCGAATGAAGAGAGGGGCACTAAAGTTTATGATACTTTCTTTACTACAAGAAAAACCTATGTACGTTTATGAGATTATCAAAAGCATTAACGCGAAAACTAACGGGTTATATAAGCCTAGTACTGGGTCGATTTATCCGATTTTAAGGGGGTTAATAAAACAAGGGTATGTAAAGGTTGAGGAAAAAGACGGTAAAAAGATTTATTCTTTAACTGAAGAAGGAAGGAAAAAATTCGAAGAGATTAAGGCTGAAAAAGATTTGATTCGAAACAATCCGGTAAAAAAGAAATTAGTAGACTCGCTGTTCGAAATAGGTTTAGTCATATATAATAATAGAGATAAACTCGATGATCAAAAAGTCGAAAAAATTCTAAACATCATAGAAGGATGCAAGAAGAACATAGAAGAAATATTCAAAAAGTAAGATCATTCAAACCTCTTTATATAGTCTATGAGTTTCAGACTTTTTTCCACAACCTTTTTAGGATCTTCATCAATAACATAAATCGATGGCTCCTTTCCAAAATCACCAATATCAACTATATAATTAGGTATTTTCCCAAGCTTCTTATAAGCCGATTCTACCATAAAATTCATAGTGTGATGTTCCTTACTCCTACTCTCTTCCGGCTCACTGCTCCTATCAAATATAAAAGTGTTATTTGAAGGAAGGGAGTCTACAATCTCTTTGTAGTACTTTAAATTTATTGCACTTCTCATCCTCTTATCGTATTTCATAGCCGTTATGATCACTCTAGCAACATGATCAGAGGCACCAAATGCCGGAGGTAAACAATAAATTACCTTATTAAAAGCTACGGTCAACCTACCTGGAATTGCGGCTACTTCATCACTTGTTTTTGCATCCGGTAATGCATAACCAATATTAGTCCTAATCTCTGGAATTAATAAGTAAGCCTTATCGTAACTTATAAACAAGTCTACAGCTTCTTTTAGTCTTATCAGCACTTCCTCCCGTATATCCATTTTAACCCCCACGAATAGTATATTACGATGATGAGATAAAAAATTCCAATGACTTAATGATTTATCCTGGTCCAGCTGATGATTGCAAAGATTTTACAACTTTGAGAGTTGATAAAGTAGCGAAGAACTCTTGCCCAGCTGGGACTACGATTACCATATTACCTCTCTGAGAAATATCTGAGAGCATTTCTAAGAATCTCAGCTGTAACGCTACTGGGTTGTTTTGATAAGATTGGGAAGCCTCAGCTAAAATTGTGGAGGCTTGTTTTTCTCCTTCACTTAAAATTATCTTAGCCCTCCTTAGCCTTTCTGCCTTAGCTTGTTCGGCCATCGCTGAGAGCAACTCTGGTGATAATCTTATATCCCTCACAGTGACTTGAGTCACCTTAATTCCCCAGCCTTCTGTTACTTCATCTAGAATTGACTGCAATTTCTTGTTTATTTCCTCTCTCTTAGATAGAATCTCATCCAACTCCATTTGTCCTATTATATCCCTTAATGAAGTTTGAGCTAGATTAAGTACGGCTAATTGGTAATTACTTACCGTCACTATCACTTTTAAGGGATCAATTACTTTGTAGTAAACTACGGCATCTATAGTGACAGTAACGTTATCCTTAGTGACTATAGTTTGCGGGGGGACATCCACGGTAACGATTCTTAAATCTACTAGTAAAGGCTTATCTACAAAAGGTATCAAAGTTATTATTCCCGGACCTTTAACGCCTAATACCCTTCCCAACCTAAGCACTACAGCTCTCTGCCATTCGGCTACAACCCTAAGGGATAAGGCTAACAGTATTATAACAATAATCAGCAGAAACACTATTCCTGTTATATCAGCAACTGATACCATACAATATATTCATGTATTCAGCGTTTAAATTTTATTAGTATAGCTGAAATAATAACGCCACATATAAAACTGAGAATATATTCTAAAATTACGTAATTTACTGCAACCTTATTGCTGTAAACAACGTTATTTTTCACATTACCAAAAAAGGACACAATAGCGTGTTTAAAGTTATAGTGTGTGATAAAGTTGACTAAAGTATTATATGCTGATTCTATGTCAGAAACAAAATTAGAAAGATACGGTACTGAGATGTAATACGTAGAGGCTAAGGTGAAATTCCCGGGATAATAAACTACGAAAACACTTGAATTAGTATTTAAGACAGTGTAACCAGAGGAGTTTGTAACGCCAGTGGATGAAACTTGAAGACCGGTTATACTTAAAGTCTCCAGTTCAATATTTTGCCATGGAATAGGTTTCCCATTATAACTCAAATTAACTATGACGGAAGAGTTCTTATGAATCACATTAAGAGCCGGCTTCACAGGCCATAATACTTGTAAGTCGTCACTTCCAGCGGAGAGAGTTACGTAAGGTGACCATAAATTACTTAGATCAGCATTAGAAGATATACCAACTACACTCTCGGCAGTGTCAAAGCCTACCGACAATGCGTAAGGCACTATTTGCAGATTACCGTTTTGAAGTATATATAAGTTCATGCTTCCGTAAACGAAGGCCTTAACATAGCTACCTCCCCCCGGACCTCCAAAGACAAACTCTAAGTCGTTAGGTACACCCGCAATAGAGTAACCTCCAATCTGGAATTGCCCACCTATCGGGGCAGTATAATAAATACCCTTATGACCGTTGATATAATATCCGAAGGATAATGAAGTGGAATTGATTACCATAAAGAGCTCTATATTAATAGGTAAATTTACTGTAAACGTAGGGCCTATATAGCAAAGAACTCCTAAGCCCTGATACACGCTAACATTACCTTTAGGGAAAGTAGTGGTAAAAGGCCCTTCTAAATCCCACAGATTTAAAACTAAAGTGGTGGAAAAGTAAGTATTATTTATTTGATGGAAGAGAATAACGTCTTGCGCCCAATATTTACCGTAAACCATTGCGTTAAGCTGTAAGGACATATTCCCTTGAGTTAGGAATTGCCCATTAGGAAGATAAGAATCTCCTATAAACATATTAGTTATATTTACAACGCCTACTACTCCATTTGTGTAATAAATTGTAAATGGAGAGAAAAATGAAACCCCCATAGGGTAAGATATCGTAACAGGTTGGGAAAACGCTATTAGGCCACTAGGAGCAATTAATAATAAGAGTAAAGCGAGAACTACAATTTTCATTAACATTATTTTCCCCAGACTACTATTAAATATTATGGTAAGCCATATTGCAATTCCAGTAATTATCATAGTAGTAGTCATATTACTTTTAGTACTTACTGGACAATACCAAAACCCCATAGTTGCAGTACCATCGCTAGCAATTGTAGGTTATATTTCATATAGAATTTTTTATGTTATTTGGAAAACGCGCGGTAGAAATATTTACACTTATATTGGTAAAATAGGGAAAGCAGTAGACGATTTAGTACCGGGCAAAGAGGGTTACGTAATAGTTGAAGGGGAGTATTGGAAGGCTATAAGCGACGAATATATAGCTAAGGATGAGGAAATAATTGTAGTTGGAATGGATAATTTTAAACTAATAGTCAAAAAATATACACGTGCTAAAATTAAATCTTAATAAGGTGATAGAACTTAAAAATCAACAAAATTACTCAGTAGTAGTAGAAGGAAGTAAGCTAACGATCTATTATACTCCCCCATCTATTTCTGAAGCTGGTGGAATTGATGTAGGGGAGGAGGAAATGCCTATAATAGAGATTCATGGGGAAATAAAAGGGGAAGAGGTGGAAATTATTAAGGCTGAAATTGTAAAAGGTAACAATAGGAAAAACTTAAGTGAAGACGAACTCCAGTTATGGTTAGATTACATCAGTGGCGGAGGTGGTTAAAATTACTTATATATTCGTCTACGGTTCGTTAAGATTTGGATTTGAACTAAACCATTTTTTGAAAAATAGCAGATTTGTAGGACTAGCTTTTACTGAAGGTTTTAAAATGTATGACCTAGGGGCTTATCCTGGCGTAGTGAAAGGTGATGGTGTAATTTACGGGGAAGTTTATGAAATAGATGATGAATTACTTAGAAAACTTGATGAGGTTGAAGATTACACCGGAAGTCCATCAGACCTATATGTTAGAGAAAAAATTAGAGTCTATTTTGATCCAAAAAGGAGATATTACCTAGATAACGTTAACATTTACGTATATAATCAAGACATTTCTGGGAGAGAGGTAATAGATGAAGGAGATTACGCAAAATATGTAGGAATGCCAGTACTCGTAAACTATTTTGCGTATGCGGAAAACACTAACGAAAAGGTTTTACTTCAAAGAGGAGTAAGGACTATTCTAAAGAAGATTCCAGCGATTTTAGAAGATTATAAGATAATATTTGATACCCCTTGTAGATGGGGTTACTGTGCTAACTTAAAAGAAGAAAAGGGAGATAAAGTTTGTGGTTATATATACGTAATGCTCGAAAATGAGTTAAACGCACTAGATAAAGCTGAACAACATTTAATAAAATATATTAGGGATGTAGTAAAAGTAAAAGACAACATAGGGAAGGAGTATTATGCATATGTATACGTCTCTTCCCCGGGAGAAGAACACAAACCTACGGAAGAGTACTTGAACATTATTATTGAGGGTTTAAAGAGCGGCTGGGGTGATAAGTGTAAAAGTGCTGGTTTAAATTGGTGATGAGGCCCGCCCTATACTTATTGGTGAAGAGAGAACCCGAGGCTGACGATGAATAACTCACTGGAATTGCCGATACTGCTCACACAGCTATATCAATTATTACTCCTATTCCTAACACTACTGATGAGTAAATATTGTAATAAAACGCCTTACCGAAATTCCCCTTATTAGCTAAGTAAAACGCATATAACATTATTAAGCCATGTAACACAGTTGCAATATAAGCAATAATTCCTAAATGATAAAACCAATCACCCAAAAACGCTAACACGACTGAGATCAGTTGGTTTAGCCCGGCAAACGGCAAAGCTTTATTGCCTAATAATACAGCAAAACTATGTAACCCCATTGACTTATCGAACTCCGCATCTGGGATGTGATTATATAAATCAAACCCTACAGCCCAAAATATAGTTGCGATAACGAAAAACCACGGAATTCCCTCCATAACTTGAACGAAAGAGTTGTAATACAAACCTAAAACCGCCACAGCCCCACTGAACACTGCTAAACCTTGAATACTAGCTAAATGATAGTTAGCAAACGCGGTATACCTTTTCATATAAGGATAACTCATTACGACTAAGGCTACTAACGGTGATAAAATGAATGCATAAAAGTTCACGAAATATGCTGAAATAAAGAAAAGTACTAAAGATAATGCAATTATGATTTTAGCTTCTTTAACACTAATTTTCCCGGTAACTAAAGGCCTTGTCCTCGTCCTAGGATTTCTAGCATCTATCTCCCTATCAGCCAAATTATCATTAGTCATCCCAGCAGTCCTCAAAAAGAATAAAGAAAGGAAAATTAATATTAAGATAGGAATTGGCGGGATTCTTTTGATTGCAACAAAGGCACCTAAATACGCCATTGGCAAACTGAAAAACGTCTGTTCTATCCTCAGAAACCTTAGATAAATATATAACTTACTTTTACTTTCAGTCGCTCCTCCTGGATCCCACGAATGCATATTAATTAATAACCTTTTCAGCTTTTAACTTCTTGTACTGAAGATAATAATCAAGCCCGTCGATCAGAGCGATTACACTAGCCTCAATAACGCTAGTTGAAACACCTTCAGTCCTCCAGCTAATCTTGCCGTCAGTGAACTCAATAGTAACCCTAACAACACTTTCAGTATTTTTGATTTCACCGGGTAGAATTACACGGTAATCAGTGAGCTTAACGTTAGAAAGTTCTGGGTAAACTTTTTGTAAAGCTTTCCTTAAAGCTATGTCAACCGCGTGCACTGGCCCAACGCCTTCGGCAACCTCTAAGTTCCCATTAACCTTAACGACAGCTATTGCCAAGTCTTTTTCGTTAATCACTTTCCAATATTCAACATTTATTAACTCCTTGTAAAGACCGATCTCTTTCATAACCACTAAGAGGGCAGATGCAGGTGCTAAATCAAAACTATAACCTCTATTTTCTAACTCCTTAATCTTTTGGAGTGCATTCTTCAACCTTTGATCCTTCTTATCTATCTTTAAACCAAGGGAGTCTAAGTAAGTAAGCAAATTGGAAGTACCAGAAAGTTCAGAAATTACAAACCTCCTTGTATTTCCTACTAAAGAAGGATCAATGTGTTCATAAGCCCTTGTAACCTTCATTACGGCATCAGCATGAACCCCAGCCTTATGGGCGAAAGCAAAATCGCCTACATAAGGTTGATATGGATTAGGATGTAAACCGGCAAGCTCATAAACAATCCTAGAGACTTCCTTAAGTTTCTTAAGGCCATCATTACCTTTTAAAACCTTGAACCCCATCTTTAACGATAAATTGGGTATAATTTGTATTAAATCAGCATTCCCAGTCCTCTCCCCAATTCCATTTATAGTACCTTGTACATGCCTAGCCCCAGCTAAAACACCCATTAGAGTATTAGCCACAGCACAACCAGAATCATTATGCATATGAAGCCCTATAGTAGTCTTAACATTTTTCACAACTTCGCTTGTAATTTCGTAAACTTCATGGGGTAGAGACCCCCCGTTAGTATCTGCTAAAACCAAAACGTCTACTTTTGCACTTTCTGCAGTTTTTAATACTTGAAGAGCATACTCCTTATTTTCCTTGTAGCCTTGATAAAAGTGTTCCGCATCAAATATTACCTTCATACCATGGGATTTAAGATACGAGATACTGTCATAGACTAGGTCTAAATTATCTTCTAATGATACCTTTAGTACTTCTTTCACATGTAAATCCCATGACTTACCGAATATCACAGCAACATCTACATCTGATTTTATAATAGCATTTAAACTAGGGTCTTTATCCGCACTAAACTCTTTCCTCCTGGTACTTCCGAAGGCAGCTATCTTAGAATGTGATAAGGAGTACTTCTTTATCTCTTTAAAGAACTCCTCGTCCTTTGGATTTGATCCAGGCCAACCTCCTTCAATATAATCTATTCCTAATTCATCCAAAAGTAGTGCTATCCTTATTTTATCATTTAAAGTAAAGGATACATTAGCTGCCTGTGCCCCATCCCTTAATGTTGTATCCAACACCTCAACAGATTTCGTAAACACCTTGCATAGGCTATGATTAAAATATAAGAATTTAAGCTTTGGGTTAGTTTAAAACGTTATGATGTCGAAAAATTTACTACTAATAATCGTGGGCTTATTAATATTTTTCATTTCATTCGCACTATATATTGCAATGCCTTTATACTTACCCTATTACCATGAAATTGACACCGCCTTAATTTCTCATGAAAATAAAATAGAAGTGCCACCACAATCAACAATAAAAATAGTTAATTTGACAGCTAATAATTATAATAATACAGTGTATGTAATCACAAATTCAAGTAATGTTAATGTATATGTTTTTAATAATAGACTAACATTGATCGGAAACAATAGTGGATATATAGCAATAGAAGTAAATCCGGGAAATTATATTGTTGCGCTAAATAACCCAACACCTAACCAACAATACGTAAACGTACATTATGCAGTATTACCATATTCCCATTTGAATGAATTCTATACATATTCTGGTATTATATCCACGGTAACAGAATTCTTTATGGCCTTAGGAGTAGTTATAGCTGGATATTCTATTATAAAGACTCTCTTGGGCAGAAAGATTTCCTCAGCTGTAAATAAAATCACAAAAAAGAGGTAAATGTGTCTATACAAATCTGTAAACTTTTTATGTATCTAAAAGATATAAATTCAACTCTTTCTATTCTGTTTCATATTACTGCCTATAATGAATTTTGGTTAAAACCGAATATAAGAAGCCCAGCCCTTCAGTAATAAAACTAGGCCCTTGATGCGCTAAGAAATCTCCCTTAGTGAGCACTACCTTCTTAGATAAAGCCTCTAACCCCCTCTCCTTAAGTTTTAGTAAAAACCTTTCCTTTTCGTAATCGGTAAGCCTTTTAGGTTCATAAACAACAACATCTGGGTTCCTCCTTATTACCTCATCATCGGACGGTGTAAAATACGCGTTAGGGTTATCATCAAAAATGTTAATACCACCAACAATATAAACCGCATCACTGACATGAGAAGGAAACCCCGCAGTAATAGGACCGCCTAAATCAAATTCAATATACACCTTAACCCTCTTATCAACATTCCTTCTGTACTTGTTAATCTCAGATAAAAGAATTGAGTAAAGCTCTCTTCCCTTGTCGTGAACGCCTAATACTAAAGACACTAATAATACATTATCAAGTATCTTAGAAACTGAGGTGGGGACTGGGACTGGGTAAACTGTAAACCCCTCATCTATCAATTTCTTAGTGAGAAACTTCTGAGCGCCCATAGTAGTAAAAATAATATCTGGTTTGTTATCCCTTAAAAAATCTAAATTAACATGAGTATAACTACCTATTTTAGGTTTTTTCCTCGCCTCTTCCGGTCTATAGCTAAATGCATCAGTTGCAATAACTTTATCCCCCAAAGCTAAAAGAAAAATTGTTTCTGTAGTTGCCGGATCCAAACTCACTATTCTCTCTATTGGTGTCTTGATTTCAACGTAATCATCTAAAACTTCATTATAAACCTTCAACTTGTGCCACACCCAAACAAGTTTCTAATCCAAAAGCCCTTTTAACTCCTTTTAGGATGATCTTACCACCGTATTGAAGGAGTAGAGACTCGCAAGTATCACCACTCACTTTAACCACTTCAGCATTAAACAGCTTAGCTAACTCCAAAAGCCTCCTATCACCAATAGATGAAACTATAACGTCAAGCCTGTTCTCGTTCAAGTAAATTGATTTTAAAGTAAGCTTAATACTGTATAATATCACCTCCAAAGGCATAGGTGAAATATATTTCAAACCTACCACAACCTTATATGGATAAAGGTAAAGTGCACTACAACTACTATCTCCCCCAATTATGATGTCTGCATCACAAGGATATTCTGAAATAACATAGCCTCCCTCCTTAGGAACATAGTACCTCTTCACGTGGTCATCTACGTAAACGGAAACCCTACCCTTTTCCAATAACTTCTTATTTACCTCCTTCACCTTCTCATACTTTTTCCAATAAAGGCCGTTAATCCATGAAAACTCTTGAACACTATATAAACCCATCTCAGCAAATTTAGAGGTAAGTACTAAAGTGGAGTCCATTAAGTCAGCAATAATTGAGGCCAAAAACGAAACCCTACCCTCTTTATGTAGCGGGATTACGTAATTACCTGAAGGTGAGACAACAATAACCGGCTTCTTGTCAATATATTTTAATCCACGTGAGAGAGAACCAACAACAACCCTAACCTCTTCATCATCATCAACTACATAATACCCTAACTGGGATAAGAAGTCCCTAATTTTCTCTGCAACACTACTATTTCCAATTACTTTAATTTTGCTAAAATACAACAACCCATAATACTATTCGAGTTTATAACTTAAAAACTAAAATCACTTCTTTCTAGCCTTAATCACAGTAAACTTTTCCTTTAACAACTCGGTGTAATCACTACCCATTTCCTCAGAGTAATCTCTTATAATCGGGGATACCTCCTTAAATTCCTCATCAGTTAACTCCCTATATTCGTAAGTCGGTATGCCGACCTTCTCTTCAAATAACCTCTTTGCGTATTCCTTAGCCTTACCCTCCAGTTTATCCATGATCTCAATATACTCCTTATCTCTTAAACCCTCAAACTCCTCAGTAGTAATTAAACCCTCAAGTAACAAAGCCTTCAAAAACCTTACCGTCTCGTATCTAGGTGGTTGTAGACCTATTTTTGAGGGTGAAACCTTACCCCTTATATAGATCCTCCCACCTACCATACCGCTACCCACGAAATTACCTACCGGCTCCCTCCTAACATTAGTACCTAAAACCATAATCACACCTCCAGCCATATACTCGCCCAGATAGTCATCAACGAAACCGCCTATAATTAGGTAAGGTCTCTTGTCCTTATACTCCCTCATCTGAATACCAACCCTATTACCAGCATTACCTTTAACAAATATCTTACCGTTCTGGAAAGTCTGAGCTAAGACGTCTCTGGCGTCGCCATAAATAACGACTTTCCCCCCATGCATCGTATCACAGCAATCATCAGCAACATTACCGTAGACATAGAACTCATTATCCTCATTTAAGTTTGCCATAGAGTTTCCAACAACACCGTATAAATTAACCCTAATGTTTCTAACACCGTAACGCTTAAAACTAATACCGATATAACGATGCCCCATAACGTTTGCAACATTAATAACGCTCTTCTTCTTAGCCACCTCAACGATAAGCCTATTTAACTCGTTATACTCCACATTTAAGGCATTAATATCGTATTTTTGAGGAACGAAGATTGGAGGAGAAGAAAATGCAAGCCTCTCCTCTTCATCCCTCCCATAAGATATGACACCACGTTTTAGAGAGGCTATGAAATAAGACCCAGGCTTTAAAGTCCAGACCCTAGCGTTAGGACTTATCTCCCTTATCTCATTCTCCTCGCTAGCAACATAGTAGTGATTTTCATCCTCACCTATAATTGCCGGCCTAAACTTAGACCTATCAGCTAGGGCTATGAGATAAAGATCATCACCAGAATCGTAACCAATAACTGCTGTGAAAGGACCGTCAAGCCTAGCATTCCTATAGTGATAATCGGTAATACTATCAAAAGGCGAAAAACGCCTTGACGGATTTACAAGAATCTTGACAGCCTCCTCAACAGTCAAACCCTCACTTATTAACTCTTCAAATAGAAAAGCAATAACCTCACTGTCAGTCCCTACAAAACCCTCCCAACCCCTCTCCATTAAGAACTCAAGATTAGCTCCGAAAGAGCTTACGTCACCGTTATGAACAATTGCAATATTAAATGAAGAGAACGGATGAGACCAGTAAGGGTAATGCCCCGGGGAATTAGTCGGTTGTCTAGTATGTGCTAACCATAAATCACCCTCCATCTCCTCAACCTTATAAATCCTCGCAACATCTAGAGGATAGCCTACCCCCTTATAAACCCTCAGACTAGAACCAAAACTATAAAGCCTACCTCTACTCTTACTCTTCCATAAAATCTCATTAATATTCCTAAAGGACTTTTTCAACTTCGTCAAGTCATCAAGCGTTATTTCAAACTTACAATCACAAATATCCTCACTAACGAATTCAACTTCCTTAGAATCAACTTTTATCCCGTGTTCCTCCAAAACCCTTTCTAAAGCTTGCGGATCCCCCTCATAAAACGCTTTTATAAAATACTTATTAGACGAGTCCAAATCAAAAACCGCAAACCCGGCACCTCTATCACTACCCCTATACTTAACTCTCTGTATAGCCCTAACAACAGCTTCTCCTTTAATCTTCGGAGCATTTCTCTTCCTTAAAACCCCTAAAACCCCACAACCAGAAGGATGAATCATAACGATCCCGCCGCCTTTACCCTAAGTTTCTTCAACACGTAAGAATTTAGGTTTACAGCCCTTAATAGTTCTCTATTACCGGTTAAAGTGGATTGAACACTATAAACGCCAGCAGCACCAGCTAAGAGGGCTATCTCTTTCTTAAAACCGGAAATCAAATTAAATGCCTTATCCTTGAGACTGCCTTTACTCCCTTCACCTATAGCCACTTCAAGCACCTTGTGTGACATAATTACACTGTCAGCGCCCAGAGCTACAAGTTTAAATGCGTCACCAGAATCCCTTATCCTTGAGGACTTAGCTATAACATCAAACCTCCTCCTAACCCCCATACTCTTTAACTTAGTATCCACTTCGGAAATAACCACCTCTATGTCCTCATTTCCAGAATCTTCATCAATAATGAAACCGTAAACACCTTTATAGTCTGAGACGTCATCTAGAATATCAGAGCTTGAAGGCAAGTAAAGGTAAGTGAACGGTTTATAACTCTTACTCCATGTCAAGAAACCGTTACCATCAGCACTTATTGTGACTTCTGCATATTTAGGATCAGTCTCAATTGAAAATACGGCTGAACTTAGGGCTAAAGAAGCCCAACTTAAAGCCTCCTTAGTTTCCTTATCTGCCTCGGAAACGTCAAAAATTATAGGCAAAGACAAGTAAAGCTTGCCATGGGCCAAGTAAAATGAAGTATCTATATCCTCCCTGTACGGATCTATTGAAGGTCTAGTAACTTGCGCACCGTCAGACCTCAACCAGTCAACTATTCTTGACGGTTTCTCAACATCCGGGGGTGCAGTAGAACCCATACTCGTGATCACTGGATCACCCTTATTAATTAACTCGTGAAGGTAAACCTTCCTCCTCTTACTCCAAAGCTCCCCTAGCTTCGGGGGCAACTCCTCTTCTTCACCTTCTATCCCTAAAATTTCTAAGGTCTCCCTTGAAAGGCCTTTACCGATTAAAAGATCCCTTCTGCCCCTTAGCTTCTCTATAGAGTTAAGACCCAAATTATCTAAAATGTTTGCCAGTTCAAGTGAGAAGCCCTTAATAAAGTTACTTAAAGTCTTAATACCGAACTCGATATCCAACATCCTAGTTCCATCAATCTTATTAGTTAACGCTGTAGGACACGACCCGATATGGCACTTATGAACCATAACACAACCCATAGCGATTAAAGCCCCAGTACCTACGCTTACGACATCTGCTCCTAAAGCGAGCAGTTTGGCCGCATCTGTAGCATCAGCAACCCTACCGGCAGCTATAATAGTAAAATTATTCCTCATTCCTTGATCCCTTAACACTTTATCCGAAATAGCAACCGCTAACTCAACTGGGATACCAACATTATCCCTTATTACAATTGGTGTAGCACCGGTACCTGCACCGTGACCATCTATTATAACACCATCAGCCCCCATCCTCGCTATCCCAGAGACTATATAAGGAATGTAATTTGTAGCTGCAACTTTTACGAAGACTGGCTTACCTGTAGCCTCTTTTAACGCTTCAATCCTCTGTCCCAAGTCTTCGATTGAGTAAATATCGTGATGAGGTGCTGGAGAAATCGCATCAATCCCTACTGGTATTCTCCTCGTTAATGATATAGGCTCTGTAACTTTACTCCCCGGTAAATGACCTCCAATCCCGGGTTTTGCTCCTTGCCCTATCTTTATTACTATTGCAGCACCGTGCATTAAAACGTCTATATCCACACCAAAACGTGCTGAAGCCCATTGAACAAAAATCCTCTTTGACTTAGCCACTTCAGGGTGTAAGCCGCCCTCACCAGTGCCTGCTAAAGTCTCAGTTAGATCAGCAACCCTAGCAATAACTATATTAGGATTACCGCTTAGGGCACCATAAGACATGTCCCCTAAATATAACGGTGAAGAAACCTCTATCCCAACAACCTCTGTCCTTGTACTAGCGGAGGGGTTTTCAGAAATTTTAGGGTCTTCGTGCTTAAACCTGACCCTATCCAAAACTCTTAATGAATCCCCCCATGAAGGGAAGATCTTATAAGGCTTGCCGGTTAAGGCTAACTTCCTAATATGCTCTAACCTCTCAACATTCCAAAACTCGTTATCTGTCTGTTTAGGTATTGGGAGGTAATCCTTTATCACGATCAAAGTGGTCGCTGAGTTATAAATACTTAATATTGCTATATATTTGTTTATAGGAATTTAAACGAACCTAACGATACGTAAATATGGTAAAACAAAGTTCGAGAGGATGACATGAATTCACCATGAATAGGGAAAAGATTTGCGTTAATAAAAAAATATTTCGAGACAGTTGGGAATTACCAAAAAGTATTTAATATTAAGGACATGTTTTCAAAACTTTTTTATTAGATAACATGAAAGTTTACAAAAGCAAGACGCTAAATACTCTGGTTGAAATTAACGTAAAATTTATTATTTCATTAACAAAAGTTAGTAATGCGGCCGTCGTCTAGCCTGGATTAGGACGCTGGCCTCCCAAGCCAGTAATCCCGGGTTCAAATCCCGGCGGCCGCACTGTGGGGGGTACCCCCACACCCCCACTGCTATTTTTCAATTTTAGGTAAGTTTCGACTACGTCAGTTAAGGGGCCGACGTAACGCTCCTTTACCTCACCGTTTATTGTTTCCAACTTATAGACATAATACCGACCTTTTCTTTCGCGTAAAATATAGTCGCCGAATTTATAACGACGTTGCTTTTCGCCCAATTTTATCGCCCCGCAATTTTGCCAATTCACGTTTATAAGCATTGGCAACCCGTCAATTTTTGCCGTGATTTGTGTAGAGTTGAAAGAAGACGGCGAGAATCTCGAGATTATGAGAAAAATTCAGAGTGTCTCTCTGAACTCGATGAACCCGTTCGCGCTAACTTCAATATGCCTAAGACAGTTCATTACAATCTTATCGTAATTCACCAGCTCCTAAGCCGCAAATCCCAGCTACCGCACCGTATGATATCTTCTAAAATTCCACTACATTTTCCTTCACTTTATTGCACGTTTCAGTTAAGTTATTTAGTGGACGGACGAATACTTTTCTCGTACGCCATCTCAATGTATCTAATCCAAGTTCTCTGTTTGTCCCTACACTTTCATTTCAATCATTATAAGAATCTGGTGTAGGGACTTAGTCCTCAACCACCACAGTAAGTGGGTCGTGGGACTCCAACGACACGGGGCTTTCATCTCTATACTCACTCTCACCCTTTGCCCACGTCGGCGTAAGAGGTCATCCTTGGTAATTTTTGTTATAAACGACGTAAAAAGATTTCTATTAACACGGAAAAGGATTCAGCCCATAATCACGTAACCGTACTTATTATCTTTCTCTACTTTACTCTCATTATTGTGGACGATATCTACACTTATAATGTTCAATGACTCGCAAATTTAGCCAAGCTGAACCAGCCAGAATAACTGATAGTCTAAAAGACTAAAAATTTTTAGGAAACAAAATATAGAAAAAAATAAAAAAATAAATTTAACTTATCTTTCTATAAACTAGGACTATAGCAACTATCGCTACTATTAAACCAATTATACCCGCTATAATACCGCCGTAAACTAATGGCTTTATACTATTTAATTCAGAGGATAGAGAATTAACAGTACTATTTAAGCTGGATATAGAATCTTTTAGCGATGTTATGTTACTGTTCAAACTACCTATTTGACCGCTACTAGTACTGATCTCACTCTTTAACGTAGTAATTTCATTATTTAACGTATTAATCTGGCTCGTTATGGAGGATAACGTGCTATTAATGCTTTGAACTTCGGTCTCTAAATTATGGATTTCAGTTGACAATTGGTTAACCTCAGTTTCTAACTCTAATATCGAACCATTGAGAGAAGATATCGCAAGAGGTGTGGGGTAATAAGCAGTAACAGTTACAAATACCGTCTTAGTTAGACCACTATAAACTGCAGTTATGTTTATCACTCCAGTATATGCTGGGTAAAGACTATTAACTTGTGGTAGGAATGAGATATTATAGTAATTAGCAAAAGGCCCAGTAGTTATTAGTGAATAGTGAAGGTTCTGGAATTCTGGTGATGTAGTACTAACATATAAGGTCGCATTAGTTATAGGTTTACCAGCAAACATTACTTGGACTAACATGCTAGCCGGTAGGCCTTCAACTACGACCACACTAGAATAACCCACTGGGTTAGGGCTATCAATAGCAGTACCGTTCTGATTTACCTCGTAGGGGACTATAGTTAACACTGCCGGATACAGAGTAAGGGATACTGTCTCAGTCTCATTACCTTTAATACTAACTTGAGTAGAAGCACTAACATAACCTGGATAAGAAGCAACAACCTTAAAAGTCTGAGAAGCAGTGGAATTGAAAGACACCACACTAAATTGTACTTGCCCGTTAACATTTGTAGTATTAGAAGCTATATACTGCACCCCTCTAGTTATATTGTATAAAGTCACATTGACCCCAGCAAAAGGTAAACCAGTTTCACCATTAGTCACGTCCACAATAATAGTTGCTATATATGGTAAGTACTTTACAGTAACTGCAGCAGATTTTACACCGGAATTAACATCTACTAGAACTGTATAGGTACCAGGCTTTGAAGCAGCACCAGTACCGAAAGTAAACAGTGTCACAGCTAAATTACCTTGAGCGTTTGCTTGATAATTATTAAAGTAAATCTCTGTAGTTCCGTAGTCGACATAAACTGTTACAGTAGCATTAGGTATTCCAGTGCTTATGTTCAAAACCAATGGCTGACCATAATGGAAGACCTCATTTGGTACTGGGCTATAAAATACTATCCCACTAACATTCACTTGTGCTGATAGTATTGAAGCTAATATTAAAGATCCTATTATAAGAGTTATTAATAAAGAACGGACATTCATATACAACATCACCCATTTAATTTAAGAAATAAATAAAAAAACCTTGACTTAAAAATCCTTTCCCATCCCTTCATGAGGTTATAGTTACGTTAGTGAATATTAACTCAGTCGGATACTCTGATAGTACTGGACCTTGCGCAAACGGTACTGCACTTAGCACTATCACATATTGTCCAGCTGGTAGTGACGATATACCCTCTAATTGTACATATACTAGCAAGTATGGTACTGGAGTTCCAATACCTAATGCCGGATAGGATCTGACAGCCTGGTACGAGAAGTACACAGCAGTCACTGTTGGAGTTGCAGTCTGCACATTAAATCCGCTCTTTGGATATACGAATGCCTGTATCTGGAACTCCAGTGGATACGGTATAACGCTGCTCACAAATATCTTAATTACTTGTGCAGTTGGGGTGATTACTATCGAACCATTATATTCGTAGTATAGCTTGGGAGCATGCGGAATTGGTACTACAGGTGGAACAGTGAATGGAGCTAATCTAATTGGTGTGAAGTTAATCGGTGCTAACTGAGTCATGAATGTCGCAGACTGCACTAGGTTAGCTACTGTTACATACACTGTAGCATTATAACCCATAGCAACACCAGTATAAGTTACGAAGGGTAATACAAAGTCACCAGCCGGGCCTAATATGTATGGTTTGCCGTTTAAGACTATAGCTAAGCTTCCGTTAGTATAGGCAGTAAAGCTTGAAGTTACCGGCACTGGAATAATCGTGTTGTTCTCAACTATTACGAACGGAATAGTACCATTAAATACACCAGTACCTGGACCAGTCTCCGGTATAGTAGGCATTACATTACCGGATATATTAGTTTTAACACCATATGCATTAACAACGATTGTAATACCGCTCGTAGCATTATAGTATACCATTGCTTTCCCGTGAGGACCTACAACAGTTATGTTAGTTAGTTCTTCTGTTAATATAGCAGTTGGGTTGGATTGAGCAAATTGCTTATCACTAACGCTTAGGAATGGTTGAATGCTTACATTCTCAGCTATGAACCATGGCGGTGCGAAAGTTATATTTGGATAGAACGGATACGCTGTTAAGAAGTACTCCACTTGACCAGGCTTTATAGCAATTGGTACTATACCGGTTAGAGCAACCAATTTGACTTTAGCAGTTAACAACTCATGAGTTACATAGTCATAGTATACCACTGTTAAATTACTTCCGTTTAATGAAATTACGTTGGTGTGTAATATTTGAGCAATTCCCTGTACATTGATTTCAAATGTGAAAGTACCGTTACAGGCTATGAACTGCTCAGCCACTAACTGAGTGAAGAACGTTGACAAGTTAGCATTTGTTAATGCAATGCTTACAGTCTGTCCATTTGGATAGGTTACAGATATGCTCTTTATAAATCCTAGGAACTGGGCAGTTGCCGGTACGTTAACTAACTTGTATAATGGGGAATTCCATATTTCTAGTGATATTACATTATTACTACCTATTGACAAGTATGTTGGGTTAACTGATGCATAGTATGGTTCATATAATATTAAGTCTGCAGTAGTTGAATACAATGGTATAACTCCGCCTGGGAAGTAGAACATATCGGTTACGTTTGGCACTTCTATCTGTGCAATAGCTTTGTATAACTTAGTAGTCATAAATGCATGGAATACTGCATAGTCAGTAGACTTGTACACTATACTGTATCCGGAGTTAACAAACGTATAGTTAGTAGTTACCATGTACATTGAATTTGAAGAACCTACATATAACCCAGCATTCACCATAGTAGTGCCAACTGTTGCATTAACGACCTTGTAGGTCACGTACATTGATACGGTAATGTTCGGAATTGCAGCACCAGGATACGGTGCGGTGGGTGGTGCCGCTGGAGGCACTAATTCAATGTAACCTACTTGTGGCGGTGTCCCGGGCTCATTAAATGCTGGAACCAAATTACCAGCTAAAATACCAGTTACGCTAAGGCCAGACATATAGACTGGAACCGCATACATACCATTCGGTGAATTCATGTAAACTCCTTGCTCGAAGAAGTAATTAACTGTTGGGTTGTTACTAGCAAATTGCGGTAGATAGTACAGGAGATCTGCATCAGTTGGTGTACCCGGAGTAGTTATGTAAATTGGAGCGCTATTGCCTGTACCATAATCATATCCTTCTAATTGAGTTGGCTCAAATGGTAAGGCTGGATTAGTTATATACTCATACTTTACTTCTGGTGTTAACGTAGTATATACTTTTTGGTTGTAGTTCTCTGGGAAGTAACCAGATGCCATATACACTGTGTTTCCTTGTATAGGTAGATACATTGTGCCTACTTGTCTACTACCTTGATATAGTACTAGTGCACCATAGAAGAATTCGTTACTAAAGTTCAACATTAAGTCTGCAATACTGAAAGTACCATTTGCATAACCCGGAACTAATATTGAGTCTGGGTCGTAAATGTACAACGATGGTGAGTTATAACATATGAAATTAACCGGAGATACTGGAGTTGTTACAGATATTCTTGGAGGTATAATAATACCATAGAAGTACCCACTGTTAACAGATACTTGGTCATCAGTTCCAAAAGCAGTAACTACAACGCTTGTCTCATTACCCCACAACCCTAATTCAACTAATGTAATATAAGCGTATTGTGGAACTGTCACAAACTCTAGAGTCAGCGGTGCACTACCGGTGGTTGTTGCTGGTACAGTAGGTGCAGCTAAAGTTAACTGGAAGTATGGTAATAGCTGCACTCCCTCTAAGTTCATGTTTTGCACTATCATTGGCTCTTGTGTACCAATTATAGATAGCTCGTACTCGTTTATAGTTGGAGGTGTAACGTAGTTTGCAGTTAACATATATGTCATTGCGCTAGTACCATTAATTATCGGATATGCCGGGGTTACTATAATCCCGTTAAAGCTGTAATCACCAGCCGGAACCATCGGGTATTGTAACGTTGCATTAGTTAGTAATGTTACTGATGCTTTAGCATAGGTTGAGGTTAAGAATCCTTGAGCAGATACACCACTAGTCCCAGTAATTGATAAAGTAGATGGTGGTGTCGATAACAAGCCTCCAAAGTAATCTGGATAGTTAGTACCAGCTATCTCGTAAACTCCTTCATATGCTGTAGCTTTGAGCTGTATTAACCCAGTATAGAAGACTAGGGTTGGGGTTGAAGGTTGTGATACAGTAACAGTATAGGTTTGAGTATAGAATGTACCAGTTAATTGTGTTGGTTCTAGGATGTTGTATCCATATACGGGTAACGTGGGAGTACCGGTCCGATAAGATAAGACTTCTACTGTATTAACTGTAGTTGTGGTACCAACTACGGTAGAATACTGTATGTATAAGTTACTAACATGTTCTATAATGCTGCCATTTGTTGTTATGCTTGGTGATAGTGTTAGTAAGTATAAGTAGAAGGTCTGACCATTTATGGTGAATGTACCGGATGCTGTTAACTGTATTCCGTCTAGA
>JAPYVG010000070.1 GCA_028277025.1 Sulfolobaceae archaeon | reverse complement strand
CTTTAGGAAAACCCGGTCTAATAACATCCGAATACCACCACGTCTTATTAGCAATAATTTCACCCTCCTTGCTAACCACGACAACGTTTAGTCTCTCACTATTTAAATCAAAACCAGCAACCAAACCATAACCCACAGGTTTTGGTGAAGAGAAGTGCCTTAAGTACAATATCGAATAAGATGACTGTATAAGAAAATTCCCCTTAACAAGTAGAGTGTGGAGATAGTGTCATCGTTAAGGTATTTACATTTTGTATAACGAGTAATACCCTTGGTAGGAAGCCTGTATTTAGGCAAGACGTTTCTTGTCCCTCTTGTGGTAGTCATCATGTTGTTAAGTGTGGTAGGCCTTTCGGTAGGCAGAAGTATTTGTGTAGGGATTGTAGTAAGTACTTCTTGGGTGATGCTAGTTATCATTCTAGGAAGTCGAGGGAGGAGGCTTTGAAAATACTAATGGTATGAGTATGAGGGCTATTTTTAGGCTTAACGTACCTCTTGGTACTGTTTTCACTTGGATTAAGCGTTATGGTAGGAAAGAGCATGAGAAGTTGGTTGAGTTGTGGGGTAGGGCTGAGGAGCTGGTCAAGGGTAAGGTTGTTGCTAAGGTTGTTGATGAGATGTGGACTTACTTGTACAAGAATACTAGGGCTTTTTACAAGCGGGTTTTCACTTGTTACGTGTACACGAAGCTGGGAGTATACCTCATTTTGGGTAGGGATGAGAGTACTTTCCTTGAGGTCAGAAAGTATTTGCCTGAAGAGGGGGTGAGCGATGATTATAACTTGTTGAAAGACCACACGGTTGTCTCGCCAGTTAACCCGTCTAGTCCTTTCATTCCTCATTGAGGGATAGGCTAATTAGGTTCAAGAGGGCAACGAAGGCAGTAAATAGGAGCATTCGTAACATGATGTACTCCGTAGCCCTAGTCCTATGGGAGAGAAGGTTAATCCCAGAATTTGTAGCTTAATGACGACACTATCTCCACACTCGATACAGTTCAGCTAACACTATCAAGCAATTATCACTACATAGTTACTTTTAATATCTACACTATTGCTAAATTTAACATAAAAAAGAGACTAATCTTTACCTAATTCAATAATTATATTTGCAAATTTTTCTAGATCTATTCCCTTTGTTACCTTGTTGTTTAATGTGTTAATTCCATTAATAAAGAATGTGATTTCCTTAATTACGCGGTAGTAATCTCCCCCAAAAAGCAAAAATTCGGCTAAGTCGTCAAGTATTGATTGATCTCCATAATCCTTGTTTACTAAAAGCGTTAGAATTTTAGTATAATCTGGAGACATAGACTTTAGCCTTGCTATCTTATCCAGTAATGAAGTGATATCGAAAATTTCTGGCTGTAATGCTCTTTGAAAGTTGCCAGATTTTTCAAGTCTCCAGACTAATGCATCAACTTTACTATCAAACGAATATATCGTTTCTCCGAAGGAAAGGGCATAGACTAGGACAGATTTTAACGTAAGTTCAATATTTATATTTTCGCTCTTACCTTCTACAAACCTCTCTATTAATAATAATTCGTCTCTTTCCATTTCATCTTCAGGTATGAGGGTAATTAACGTCACGTTTGCATTATTACCGCTTATATATCTAATTATTGCAGTTCCAAATATTAATCCTAAGTTGGATAATGAAAAGCATTTGCCGCAAACTCTATATTCTTTAGTAACAGCGTCATAATTATCTACAGTATATTTGCCGTAAATAAAACCTAACGGTAAGTATAGGTTATATAAGGCCTTTGATTTACTTCTACCTTCCTTATATCTAACCTTATGATCTTCAGTATAGGCCTTTTCAACGTCTTTAATTTCATTTAAACTTTCTGCAAAAGATTTTAACCATGAGTCGGTAACTGATACATTGATATTTGAGTCCAAAATTTTACCCAAATATATTGAATATCTTGCTACATTCGAATTTCTGCTGTATTCTTCTAATTCTTCTTTGATAATTTCAACTGTCTCACCCATTTTAGAAAAGTCTCCGCATATTTCGTACCTATCTCCTATTCTTCTAACCTTATCTACATGGAAAAGTTTAACTATACCGTGCATTATTAAAGTGTCAGTAACTATTCCATGACCTGGAGTAGTAATGCACGTCATTTCTCGTCACAGTTTATGTCAGGTAATATTTCAGCACCGGCTTGAGCCATTTTAGTTATCCACGTTCCTTCGTCTTTAGCATCACTTCTATTTAAATTGGCAGCAACTGAATCAACTAACGTTAGGACATGAAGAAAAGCTGACACTTTATTCCTAAAAATTAATGAATTGTCGTTTATTGAATAAATTATTACACGCTTAACTACTTTAACCACATCTTTTGAGCTAATCCTCTTCAAGATCTCGGTCATCTCTCCTATAGGCAAGTTCTTAACTTTAGGATAATATGGATCTTTACATAATTCACAATATGGCCTTAAATTTCCTTTCCTCTCAGCATTTTCCAGAACTGCTTTTATTGTAGATATAGGCACATACTTCTCCTTAAATTGGCCGGCATAGATACTAAGAATACCACTTTCGTGGTGTAAAAGTACTGCTGAGGAGACTATCATTCTCGCCTCATCTTTCACTAGATTATAAGCAACATATGAGCCTATGACTTCATGCCTAAACATTACCTTATTATGCTTATATTCCTCCAAAAGCTTCCCCGCATCATGAGATAATATGGCGATCTTTACTAAATCGTCTACGTCATCCACACCTACAGCACGCCTTAAGTTTTTTATGTAAAATTTCTTAATGCCTTCCCACACCTTTAGCATGCAGTGAACGTGCTCTAAGTACGTCTCTTTACATTCATTGCCTACGAAATAGGCACAACAAGTCTCACTCATCTTCTTTCACCTCCGGCAAAATCAAACCATTAGAATAGTTATTCTCATTTATTATAACTATCATTTCTGAAGGTAATCCGCTCATATTCGGTTTAACTTCTTTTAGAAAATTCTTACTAAATATATTTGCATTATAAACTTTAGTATTAGATATTAGTTTTTCCAATCTCTTTTCATTATAATTATTTACTAGCGAAATGGAATACTTGGTGGATTTACGTAATAAGAATTCGTTAATCTCTTTACTCAGCTCTTCGTACTTTTTACTCTTTAACATTTTTTCAAATTCTTCCTGAAGTTCTTCAAATTCCTTATTTGTGAGAAGATAAAGTGTAACATAATAAGAAGGTCTTAGATAAACGTCCCTTTCTGGAGGATAAGAATATAAATGTAATTCGTTAAGGTATTCCGCAGAACTAATATAGAAGGACTCTCCTAAAGAGGAAAGTTTATTTATAATTAGATTATCGTAAACTTCGTCTATTAACTGTTGAACCTCGTCCATGTCTCCTATTTTTATAGTATTTAGTTTAGAAACTATATTACTAGTTCTATTCATTACATCCTCATCGTAAGGCAAGGGATTTTTAACATTAAAGATTTCAACGTCTATTTCTTTTTCCCTAACTCTTCCTATTCTCTGTATAAAGCTATCTATAGGAGAGATTTCTGTAATTACTTTCTTAAACTTATAATCTATTCCTACTTCAGCAGTCTGGGTGGTTATTAATATTTTATCTTCTACACCTTCATCCAATTCCTCGATTACCTTATCTTTATCTTCCTTCTTCATTAATGAATGTAAAAGTAAAACCTTTCCCTTACTTTCACACTTCTCAAAGATTTTCCTAGCTCTCTCTATTGTATTTACAAATATTATCGAACCTTCCTCACATTCAGTGTTATCTATTGTTTCCTTCTTAAAATCGATTTTAGCTACTTTATCTACTTTGGGCTTAGTCAATTCCACCTTTTCGCAACTAAATAATTTAAGAAAAGCTGACGGCAGTGTCGCAGAAGATAACAGTACTGTCCCTCCAGAATTAACTATACTACAGACTATCTTTGATACAATCCTAGGCGCTAAGAAGGCTTGATCTTGAATCAAATGAGCCTCGTCAAGAACTAGATAAGAATTCATTAAAAGGCCTGCAGGCATTGAATACCTCCCGGTTTTATACTCCTTTCCCCAAGTTATAACCCTCTTAGCTAGAAATCCGTAAGCCATTGCATCTATTGTAGTTAAAGTTATATTTGCAGTATATAGGAAAGTCGGCTTTATTACTTCACCGTGGTCACAGCCCACTGTTATCCCTTTCACTAGCTTAGTATAAGTTCCCGCTCTCCTTTTCATTTGACGTAATAATGCGTGAACTGGTTCAACTAAATACATCCTTGAGTCAAACCATTCGCCTCTAATAAACTGATAAAGGTAAGGAGCAAAAATAACTTCAGTTTTACCGAAGCCCGTAGGTGCATTAAGTACTAAAAGGAGACCACCTTTAGCTGAAGAGAACTTATTGTATATTTCTCCCGCAAATTGAACTTGTTCTTTTAATCTCTCTTCGTCAATCTTGGGAGAATGACTCCATTCAATTATCATCTTCTTTAAAAGCTCAATCACCAATTATCACCTTCGGGAAATACAGCATCTGCTGCGCACATAACTTTAGATGTTTTTATCGGCGAAGGTTTTATGGAATACCCCTTAACCTCAACTGGTATATAAAAAGCGGATTTTTTTCCTAACTCATCGAAACCGTCTACTGTAATTTGTTCTGCGCGTGTTTCCTGACTTACTATCTCATTTTTTATCATAACATTAACACCGTCTTCTTTTTCGCATTCCCCAATTTCACTTTCTTTAACGTCTATAACAGAAAGTAATGATTCGGAATCTCCTAGCCTTTCCATTATTTTAACTGCTTCAATTATTGGACTAGGCTTATCGGTTAGAATAAGTATATTCCTTTCTTCCGAAACTACATATTCTCTCACCAAAGCATCGGAAGATGAGAAGAACTCTGCTAACGACTTTGGCATTTTCTTATCTTCAAGCATTCCCCTAACTCTTTTCAGTATTACTGGTGATTTAGAAAAAGTAATTTTTCTAGGGAAATATTCCCTTGCTTTCTTTACAATTTTCCTGGCTAAATTGATACAATCCTCACCCTTGCATTCTCCCAATAACGCTAAACTACTACCTACAGAGCCTACGATGGTCGAAGGCATTAAAAAGATATATGAATAGGAAATTTGATAGGTGTCATATCTCTTTATTGAGAAAAAAGGAATTCTCAATTTAGCTATTATTGCTTCCACTCTCACCACTCACTAGGGCGAGTAATTTTTTAAAGAATTCGTTCAATGAATTAGTTTGCTCAATCCCAGTTTTTTCGAGTTTCTTACAATTCTCACCATAACATAACATTTTAACGTTATTAAATAATTTCATTATGTCAATAGATTTTTCCATATAATCAACGTAACTCCCGTGAATTAAATTAGGAATAGGAGAATCAGATACCGCAGCTAACAATTCTACCGGCCTAGAAATACCTAAAGCTCTAGACTGCTTCGCCCCAACACCGGTAAATAAATATGATGAAGCTAACACTGATGCTTTCTTCCTTAGTTTGATTTCTTCTTTTTCATCACTTTCATCACTGCACACTTTATCATTACTAGCAGTCTCATACATTGGTTTACATACATAATTCAAGTTCATGGAAATATTAAAGCCATAAAGTGGGGATGATGAATACTCATGTTTAAAAATCATTTGTGCTGTATTTTCATTATTACTTGACTTTTGGTTATTAGACTTCTGAGTACTAATAGGATCTATCCTATTATGAGTCTCAGAAAACCTAGTCACAAACTCCAAGACATTAATATCAAATACTGGGGCTGCAAACGAAACCTTAACTAAGCTATCCCTTTTTATCTGCTTTTCTCCCTTTCCCTTCTTGACTATTAAGAACCCGTGAATATCGTTACATAAATCCTTTATTGCCTCGGTTTCACTGCTAGCTTCCTTCAAATTGGACAAAGTAGACTCAACGGTATAACCTCTTAGTCCAATACCTTCTCTACACAACTCATTCAATAAGTGTCCTCCAAGCGATTGATAAGCTTGGGCTAAATATACCGAATGCCAATGCTTTAACGAATTCCCAGTTAGAACTGGTACTTCGTATAATCTATAATCGCCTCCGCTCTCTACGGAGATACGTGCTATAGCGTGAGTATTATAATTTCCCAAATTATCAGAGCCCGTTAGAACTGAAATTTCTGATTCAAATCTACCAGAAATTCTCACGAAAGTCATGACTTACCACCACTTCTAATTATTTGTGAGGTCAAGCGATCGGGTACTATAGAGAGAGAAGTAAAAATCTTCACATAAATAGGTAATTTTTCCTTCTCATTTAAACACCTCATTTCAAACTCCTCTAAATATCTCTCCCAAGCTAACAGCCTCTTGCACACATAACTATCATTACTATTTTGACAGAAATCATTATAAGTTTTTAGAATTATCCTAGAAATCTTACTAAAGTATTCTGCAACCTTCATTGCATCATTACTATATCTAGCCATCTCATCTATTACATCATAACTCTTATCGTAAAGTATGGCAACTCTTGCACTCCTAGAAAGCCGCCTAACAAGTTCCTCACATGTTAAACTCTCTAACTTTTCTTTGGCATTCTCCATACCTATAAATCTTACTAGAGATATTTTAAGCTTTACATTACACATTAGTTCTTACTTAATGAAGCCGGCCACTTCATTTCTTGACACCTAGAAATAAAAATTTATTAATATTTAGTAAAAATAATCGATTGTAATAGTTAAAGATAATATAACTCAAAGACTAAGAAAAGTAAATTCGGATAGTAGACACTATTCTAGGCTACTCTTATCAAGATACTCATTAACCCTTTCTAATATGAATATAACTCAAAGATAGAGATTTAACATTAAAGTTCATTAGAAAGAGATTGTAATATAAGAGATTACTTTACTTAAATATGAGAGATGGAAGATTAGTAAAATACAGCAGTTATGGGACTTTAACGTAATTTAAAGATTTTCATCAGCCCCGACGATCCACCTAAATAACGTTCAACGAACCTGAGGAACGCCTCCACGCTCCTCAGGTTAAGAGCCCCCACTAGCTCCCTGACGACGTTGGTCATGATGGTGAAGATCGTGAGGTAACCTTGGAGCCTCTCTCTCCTCCAGAACGAGGAGTCCTCCAGTCCCAAGGCCTTGACGTCCCTGTGGAGCTCCTCAATCTCCCACCTCACCCTCCATGCCTCCTCCATCTCCTCCTCGCCGAGCGAGAGATCGGTCGTGTAGAGGTACTTCACGCGTGTCCCGGAGTCACGTTCCCGGACTAGCAATCTTACTGTAGTCACTCGGGCTCCAAGGGTCAGGTCGGCGTAGTAGACTCTGGGGGTATCTCACTCGGAGGTGTCCCTCCACCTCCTCAAGGGTCCCATGGGCCGACTCGACCCTGAGCTTGGTTGGACTTGAGCTCAGACACCACGTTGTCCTTCACGAGCTTCTCTGACCAGTACCACGAGTCGAAGACTACCCTGGACACGCGGAAGTACCCCTTGAGCACGTCCAACATCTCCTTGGCCAAGTCGATCTTGGTCTTGAACTCGTTGACCATCCCTAAATCCAACATCTTCCTCACGGCGTAGGGGGAAACCATGAACGTCCTGCCCGTGGAGAGGTCCACTATGGCGAGTGTGAGGAGCTTGACCCTCTCGAACCTCCCGTGGGCGTGGCAGTAGATCCAGTAGTTCCCGTGGGGGCTCACGTCCTTCCCGGAGCGTTGTGGTCCACGGTGTCGTCTATGATTACGGCAACCTCACCCTTCACCAGCCCCGACAGGACCTTCAAGTAGTCCCTCCACGCGTCGTGGAGCTCTCCCAACGCCTTCAGCAGGTTTGCGTAGTCCAACCCGAACGTCTCAGCTGCGTTCCTCACGCTGGCCCTACCACCTAGCAGGGTCATCAAGACGAGTGCCAACCCGACCTTCCTGCTCCTCCCGTTCCTCCTCACTATGCCCAGGACTTGGTTCACTGCCTTGACCAACCTCTCCTTAGCCAGTTCGACATGTCCCTTTCGGTTTGACATCTTTTCAGTGGGACGACGTCTAAAATTAAAAACTTCTCGCTAATACCGACTTCTTGGTATTACCTCCCTAAGATTCCCATAACTGCTGTTATTTTTAATTAATTCTAAATTAGTTTTGATTAAACTACGTTTATATACTATTACTTATACTTTTTCTTTTGACGATCTTCAGCTTGATGACGGATCTAATCATGAGGATAGGAGTGAAAAGTTA
>JAPYVG010000069.1 GCA_028277025.1 Sulfolobaceae archaeon | reverse complement strand
AGACCGTCTCTAGAACGAAATGAGTCTTAGGAGATAATAAGATAGAGAGACTCTCTTAAGCATAGTCAATTGTGGAAAGGATTGTTTTTCTCACTCGCAAGGGAATTAACTAAATGAAAAATAAAAAGTGTTGATTGATTTCATCGTCTGAGTAGAAATATATTCCTTTATCAAGCATCTTTACGAGTCTATCAGCATAATAAATAGGTGCAGGTAGCCTTAAACTATTTCCCTCCCCATATATTCTAGCTAGATCGAGCCTTGTTAGTGCGTAGGTTACGTATATTTCGTCCTCCTTAATTTCGTGATCGCCATTACTATCGGTTACTTTTTCTAGTTTGACCGGTTTAGCGTTTTCTCTTCTGTGGGGCACAAAATAGGATACATTATCTCTGCTCTTTACGTAGAAATTATACTTATTGTCCTCAAACCTCGTATTATGATGTTTTATAACGTTTACGAGACTAAATTTGAAGTTGTATTTTTTTGAAACTTGAGGTAATTGTTCTTTTTCCTCTTTTGTTGCCCTACCGTCCCTGAGAATCAACAGTTTCTTGTTCTCTAATTGGGATCCTAACTTACCGTATAATTGTGAGAATATATCCTCTATTTGTACTTTTTCACCGGCAGCTCTAACTGGTAAGGGAATCACCTTTTCAATTATACCCTTATTATTGAAGACAGTTACAGTCCCACCATAGCTACTAGTCTTAAACCTACCTACGTCTATTCCTATGATATAATCAAATGATGTATTTAGCTTTATCCCGTAATAATAAACACCTAATTTTGAAAGTATTTGCAGGACTAGATTGTTTATAATATATTTTGCTGAAGATTTTGCCGAAGAATCTTCACTGATTAGTTTCCTAGCCGTGTCCGCTAACATATTTTGGTGTAATACTTTTCTTGCATATAATGTCTTCTTTAATTCCCAATGATAGTCCTTCTCACGCAATTTTTCGCCTATAGTTACTACGACGGTTGTTGAGCTTTCCGCTTTTTTTGAAACTATGCGGAGTACGTCATCAATATGTTCTGAATCTAGTAAAGCCGACATAGGACCTTTTAAATTTACTTTAATTCCAGCGGTATTCTCGATCCTATCGCTGATATCGTCAAATACTTTCTTTAAGTTTGGAGGACGTATATAAGTCCCTTCATTCCGTGTTAGTTTTGACGTATCCTTATTGTGTGGATTTACTAAATTACTCTCCACGAATAAAAAGATGTTTACTTCTTTAATATTCGGCTGTTTTAAGGGTTTATAATTGAATATTTTTGAGGGACTCTTCCCTATAACCACCTCATTTCCGTTAAAATCCTTGGCTATCAGTTCCGGCTCGCTAAGCTCAATGGCTTGGAGCTCTAGAGGATTAAAACTTTCATTAAATAGCCTCTGCAAGAAGTTTTGTGCTAATACAAATCTCTCCGAGTTCCTTAACTTAGTATATTGACTTATATTTCCGCGTATATTTTCTGGTATTTGGTCAAGTGTGGCAATGAATCTGCTTATTTGAGGAAGAAAATAAAGCGGTGTAAAATTACTACCAAGGGGTCTCGCCTTAAGAATTGGCTGAGTTCTATCGATATTTTCAAATGGAGGAAGAACTGAACAATCGTATTTATTACTATCTTTTTGACAACTGGTCTTAAAATGTTCATATATAAACCGAGCAGTATCTTCATTGAAGTCTCCTACGTCGAATACTGTGTATGTTTGCTTCATCTTGTTAGGTATCGCATATACTTTTTTACCTATTATTTCCTCTTTTATCTTCTTTATATCATGTCTAAAGAAGTCCCAAATATTCTCCTCGAATTCAAGTCGGGATGTTATTAATAATTGAACGTAAATGTCACCTTGATAGCATGTATAAGTCGCCTGATACTCCCTATATATATTTAGTGTATCTACCCTTTGAATATGTTCTACTTTTCTTAACTTTTTTAATTTTAAATTCATAAGTTTACTTATAATATTGTCTGTTAATTCACAAATATCCTTCTCTTCTTCTAGTTTAAAATCCGGAAGTTGTTTAAGACAAACGGCAAGACTTTCTTCCTCATTGAGTGAAACACAACCTAACTGAGATAATTTCCTATGATATTCGTTCCTATCAGTTGCTTGTATGAGCACTCTGTGGATGAAGACTTTACGCTCATTCTGCTTAATTGGTATCTTAAACCAATTAACCTTCACTTGCATACTGAAATAAAACTTACTACTTAAAATATATAAGGGACATGTCAAGTAATCATGGTATTACTGACTATATTCAGGATTAGCTACTAAATATTTTTAGGCCAGAATAGCTAAAAGTGCTCGATCTGTTCTTTCTATAATGTTTATTTAGTAAGGGACGTATGTAATACCCGATGTTCAAATAAGTTAAAACGTGTTTTAAGTAGTCACATGTACTATTTTTAATGAAACTCTCTAGAGTGTGTTGATAGTGTAATCACTACGTTATTCATAATTTGTATAACGAGTATTACTTATTACGAAACTTGTGATTATACAAGGTATAGTATGGCATGTGATAGTCCTAACATAGTTAGATGCGGTAAGTCTTGGGATTAGTCTTAAATGTATAGGTACTATGGTGGGCGTTTCTTCAGTGATATCTCTATTTATCATAAAAGGCTTAAAAATAGCGTCATCATCATGGTATTTATATTTCTACTAAATAAATTATACAATAACTTTATCTTACTATCTCGTGCTAGGGATAAATACTCTGCTAATAAATTTATGGCTAAATGGAAGTACTTCCTAACAAAAGTATCTCACCTAATGGTCTCCTAGTAGTACGAATCCCATTTTGTTCTTCAATCAAGGAGGGGAAATGGATGACACACCGGCTTCAGTGTCAGTAGAACAGACAAAGGTTCAACACCTAACAGTATAAGTCAGCAGGTTAGCCCTCTGTTAATGATGAAATTTCTAGTTTATAAACCTTAATATTACTAAGTGAAACAATTATTTTCTCCTTCCTATTCCCAATTTTCGTTGGGAATTACTTTCAATCCACCAATGAGCAGAAAAATTCTCTATCTAAGTAACATAAAATGAAATTCTCTAAATCAAAATCCCAAAATAACACGGGAACAAACAAAATTCAGCAATGATAAATACCTTGATAACAACAAAATTTATATAGGAGAAGAACATAAATACGTTAAGAAATAGTATAAAAACATACAGTTAATCCACAATGGAATTGAAAGTTATTCCCTGCTGAAACAGAGGCAAAAATCATAGAAAAGTTAATCCACAATGGAATTGAAAGCAGGGTCTACTTCTATCTTCGTATACAATTTCTTCTTCGTTAATCCACAATGGAATTGAAAGTTTTAGCCCCGGATGCGGTATAATGAATTTCCGATATATGTTAATCCACAATGGAATTGAAAGATTCATGAATTCTATTGCCCCTAAATATACTGACTCTATGTTAATCCACAATGGAATTGAAAGTATCGGGGTGAAACAATAGCGTTGAAGGTAGAGAAACTCAAGTTAATCCACAATGGAATTGAAAGCCTCTTTCTTTGCTCCTTTCTAAGCTGCTTTGCTTTTCCGTTAATCCACAATGGAATTGAAAGACTCAGCTGGTCGTCGTGGATTTATGTGAGGACGAAATAAAGTTAATCCACAATGGAATTGAAAGATGGTAACGTGACACCTGTTAGAGTGGCAGTGGGGGCCCTGTTAATCCACAATGGAATTGAAAGGTATTACTCATTATCGATTTGATGAGAGATTTGTCTAACGTTAATCCACAATGGAATTGAAAGTAAAACTAAGAGGGAAGTTTATTAACCAGAGCTTTGAAATCAAGTTAATCCACAATGGAATTGAAAGTGTTTCCATATCCGTCCAGCGTCCAGTCGATATCTCCCTTGTTAATCCACAATGGAATTGAAAGGGTCCTCGCTGTTATCGATGAGTTCGAAGTAGTCTCAGAGGTTAATCCACAATGGAATTGAAAGAAGTACTTTTTCGCGTTGCTACTTTCTCCCATAATTCCAGTCAGTTAATCCACAATGGAATTGAAAGGATAGACCTGGAACACAGAATTATCAAAATTATGAAGGAGGTTAATCCACAATGGAATTGAAAGGACGCTGCAGCTGCAGTTATACCTAATAATATTATAATGGTTAATCCACAATGGAATTGAAAGTTTGCCGGGATTATATAAGACTGGGGTATTGACGTTCCGAGTTAATCCACAATGGAATTGAAAGAATTCCTTAGCGGTGTTATAGATAGCCACCATGTCGAGTTAGGTTAATCCACAATGGAATTGAAAGAATAACGGGAACGTTGAAAACGGAATAAAACTACTTGCAGGTTAATCCACAATGGAATTGAAAGGTATTTACGGAGCTCTGGTTAGTCGGATTAGGTACTATGAGTTAATCCACAATGGAATTGAAAGTCACTCAAGAGTCCGGGGGATAAGCACATAAACACTTCCCGTTAATCCACAATGGAATTGAAAGCTATAGCTAAGTCCTTAAGCGTTAAACTCCCCAGTTTACTGTTGTTAATCCACAATGGAATTGAAAGTGTAAGATGTTAACTATCATCGGCGATACTCCGTTTTTGATGTTAATCCACAATGGAATTGAAAGATCTACACTTACCGTAGCTGCCACATCTAACGTAATTTTGGAAGTTAATCCACAATGGAATTGAAAGTCAGGTCTCCTACCGTATTCGGCAACAACTTCTTCAGGTCTCGTTAATCCACAATGGAATTGAAAGTTATCGAACCTCCCTTCTATCCCCTTGCTTTCAAGACTCCTTGTTAATCCACAATGAAATTGAAAGACACATTGGGGTATCCCCACATTACAAAACCGTTATTATAAAAAGTTAATCCACAATGGAATTGAAAGTAATAACAGTCGAATAGACCACCGCCTTCACTTACTGCTAGTTAATCCACAATGGAATTGAAAGACGATATCGTAGAACCCGTTAGTGTAACCGCTAAGATTACGTTAATCCACAATGGAATTGAAAGTTTAGGTGCAAAAACATTCTTCCTGATTTTAGCCGAAACTGGTTAATCCACAATGGAATTGAAAGTTTTCTCTGCCTGTATGATGTACATATGATAAATAGTGTGTTTGTTAATCCACAATGGAATTGAAAGTCTTTCTGAACGTCCACCATTCCATCTGACTGAAGTTCTGTTAATCCACAATGGAATTGAAAGGGGGAGTACCCACGTGTGGGATACCCCCACCACTAATAGTTAATCCACAATGGAATTGAAAGTAAACCACTATAACACTAGTATTATGCAACGTCCATGGTTAATCCACAATGGAATTGAAAGGATTTAGCATAACTTTGTTTTCTTGATTGTCTGGAGTTGTTAATCCACAATGGAATTGAAAGTTTTCTTGCCTTTTTGTAAAGCCTTTTAACCATGATATTGCGTTAATCCACAATGGAATTGAAAGCAATTTCCTTCTTAAGTTCATTTTGATTTAGCTTTAACTCCTGTTAATCCACAATGGAATTGAAAGTCTTTTCCGTAGTTTCTTCCAGGTCTTTCCTTATTAATTCCCGTTAATCCACAATGGAATTGAAAGATAACAAAAGAGTTTGACAACGTTAGAGAACTAAATATAGTTAATCCACAATGGAATTGAAAGTATGATACCGAAGAAGAGGAACGGTCTTCCTATGAACTGTGTTAATCCACAATGGAATTGAAAGTCGATGACCACTGGAGATATTTGAATAGAGTTCTCAAGTTAATCCACAATGGAATTGAAAGCTAGAGTTGTTTCTCTTCCGGCTCAAAGCGAAACTTGTTCGTTAATCCACAATGGAATTGAAAGTAATTGTCCAGTAGGGGCATTATGTTATGGTGGTTGTAGGGCAATGAAATATTGCCCCAAAGACGAAATACTAACTTATTATGTTAATACAGACCTTGGTAAAAAGGTATATTAACACATTTTCTAAAGAATTATGGTGATGATAATGGATGAGGTAAGAAAGTTAGTCATATTTAATTTTTTATTAATAGTTGCTGAGAATTCTCTAGGTTATTTCCTTTTGTGGCATCTTCTTGGAATAATAGGTCTGGTACTAACATATACGTTATTCAGTATAACTAATTACATACTTCCACACATACAACTGTTTGAATCCCCTTTAATTGATAAATATAAAGATATTGTCAAATTACTGAAAATAGGTTACGTACTAGACATAATTACTATTATCTCGCTTTACCCTATATTTTTATACTTAGTCAAATTAAAGTTACTTTTCCTTACCGTGTTGCTCATAGCTAGTCCATTTATCAGCATCATAAAAGCTCTTGAGTCAACTGCACTTGATAAACTATTTAAAATTCTTATGACTGATTACCAGAGGGGAATTTATTTAGTTAGAAAATATGAACTCGTAGCCTTGGCTACGGGTCAAATTCTAGGAACTTTATTACTCGCTCTAAGCTTATTCGAAAACCTAACGTTAATCGTGATCATTACATTAATCGGTCTAGCGTTTTTGTTGAGCGTTAGGAGAGTAGATAATGAGGTGGTGGTGGCTCAACAGTCATATATAAGCACTTTTAAGGTAGGGTTTTTAAATATAATAAAAAATATTGTATTAAAAACAATTTTAATATTCGATATAATTTATTCCTTACCGAGATCCTTAATAAACTTGTTTATCGTATATCTAGTTTACTACGCTTTACATCTACCGCCCGTATTTATAGGCTTATGGAGCGTTATTTACATTGTCGGTAGCTTAGTTGGTAATAATTTAGGCTACAAATTTAGCATAAATAGCAAAGCCTGGATGACGTTCTTATTTGTGCTTTCAGACGTCTCAGTTATTTCTTTAGTATTTTTCGCTAACGAGCAGTTATTACCGATAATTTATGTTATTCTATTTCTATCAAGTATAGCCGGTTCTTTCACAAATTATTATTTTTCTTACTTAATGTATAGTTCGATCCCAGAGGAAACTTTCGCAACATCTTCCTCTATAATGGGCTCAATTTCCTCGGTATTTGACGCTGTCTTTACCATCATAAGTTCATTAATAATTTCTCTGATATCATATTTCTGGTCCGTATTAATAGCCGTGATTATCTTTGTTGTTCTAGATATATTATTAGTGTCGTCTCTATTTAAGTTGAAGAAAGTCAATCCTTAAAAAACTGGGGACAAATTTGTTCAACAGGGAAATATACGACTTTTTTAATATATTAAGACACTGTAGATATTTTAGTTTCTACATCAGCTAAAGAATAAAAGAAGAGAATCACAACAAAACAAAGGATATACGTAGATATTTTAGCCTGTAGCAAAATGTTTTAATAACCTTTTTGCAGAGTTCATACATATGAGGAGCGGAAAAGACGGAGAATATTACTTTGTAACAATTGAAAGCGATGAAGAATTAGAGAAGTTAAAGGAATTAACGCTTAAGAAAGTTAGGGCTAGAAACGATAAGCTTTCTTATGCTTCCCAATCCTCCAAATGAATACAGTACAGTTTTTTGGCTCAAAACTATAGACTATCCTTATATCTCTAGTAACTTCTATAGAGAATAAAGGCCTCCCGTCCTTATCCGTTTGGTTCTTTAATTTCTCCTTAGCATACTTTTTAGGGTCTTCTCTGAGTAAATGCAATTTATCAAAGATTAACATTATAACTTCTTCACGAGGAAATTCCTTGGCTAAAAATTCCGATAATTCTTCCAGATTAGTTATCCTCTTCCTAAACATGAATTTCAATTCCCACTTCTCACAAACCATGATAAAAAGATTTAGTAAACACATTTAGAAATTTTTCTCTTTTCGTATATTATCTTAAATATAAGCTAAATACTAAGCTAATATATAAGCAAAAATATTAAGCAACCCTAGACCGAAGAGCGTAGAGCTTGGGGTTGAATTTTTTGCTGTAAACAGAGAGTTTATACAATTTTTCTAACGAGAATAGAAAGCCGGGATCCCAGTATAAGTGCTTATACTACTTACTTAACAATTTTTCAAAATTCAATGAGAGTAATCAGCATATCCTTTTTTAATGCCTAGTAGCAAATATACACAAACGAAAAATTAAAGAGGATGGCTTCTAAAATGCTTTTCTACTCCAACTTCTTGGGTATGGGGAAGAGCAGGGGAATAGGGCTAGGCGAAGTTAAGGTCTACGGGAGGAAAGTGAAAGGGCTCAACTAAATCCAGTCGACATTTAAACTATCAATACGAGTCGCAATAGTAACTTAATTATCATCAATTAGATCGTTAAATAAAGTGTTAATTGTTCTCACTTAGCGCTAGCCTTACTTTTAACCCTTAAATACTTGAGTTTATAGCT
>JAPYVG010000068.1 GCA_028277025.1 Sulfolobaceae archaeon | reverse complement strand
TTCGATTTCCTTTATTTCAATAGAAGAGATTGTTTTTGAAAATGCTATCAATATTATATATTGAGTTATAAAAGTTAGCAGAGAAAGTGGAAGGTTGTAAGGATAAGGGATCTTGAACTCTATGGCAGTAGGTAATATGAGCGAGATCAGTGCTATAATTTCAATCCTAATAAGGGTGAAAATTGATTCCTTCAATTTCAATCCTATTAATTTACTTAACTGTATATCCTCATAAATTGTGGATACAATTGATGAAGCCCAACTTGAAAATATCATGCCCACAATACCGTAGCGTAAGAGGAGAAAATATGTTAGTGGTATAAATACGGAAATATTAATTGTATTTTCTACAACTGGAATCTTGTACATTCTCTTTATATAGAAGATAGTATTCCTTCCGTAAAGAGAAAGAAACGAGGTCAAGATCGAGAGGATCAAGGAAAGCTGAAGCAAGTAGGGGGCTAATGAGTACTTCTCCCCATAAAGTAAGTAAACAAGGGGAAACGAAACGGAAAATAACATCCCTTGCGCTCCTAACATTATTAGTAAAGCGTATCTGGAATACTTCATTACTGCTTCGGCATACTGTCTTTCGTCACTTATCCTAGAGAAGGTAGGTAAAGTTATCTGAGCTAAGGGAGAAGTAAAAATGGCTATAATACTAGTTAAGTTGTTAGCGGCAGCATAATTACCTATATCTGAGGCAATTATTAGCCGGGAAAGTAAGATATATTGGACTTCACCAGAAATTAACCCTATTATACCCAAAATCGTAAACGGAATATTATAAGAGAAAATACTCTTTAATGATATATCTCCTTCAGCTTTTATCCCCCTAAAAATGTAGAGCAAATAAGTGATCCCAACTATCCCAGCAACAGCATATCCCGCTAATGCACCAAAGATCGCCCCGGCTATCCCAAAACCTAGAATTATTAATAGCGGTGCTAGAATAAATCTCAATAACGCATGTAAGAAATCTATAAATGAACTTACGTGAGATTTTCCCAATGCTAGTAACTGATTATAACTAATGTACCTAAATACTGTTTCTAAGAGAATTATTAAGGCTGAAATCCTTAAATAAATAGCTAATTCAGGTCTATTTAGTATTGAACTCGCAATGTAATTACTTAAGATTAAGAAGAGTACTGTGAAAACCAAGGATAATGTAAGCATGTAAGATGTAGTAATTTGAAACACTTTTTTTGCACCTGCTAATTTTCCTTTAGCCATGAATTCTGAAATGTATCTTTGCGCTGCAGTAGTCATTCCTAAATCTATGAAACCTAAAAGAAAGTAAGGAATACCAGATGAAAGAGTATATAGACCGTAATTTGCAGGTCCTAATAGCCTAGCGATAATGATTGTATTTAAGCCTAGTAAAACCATCTCCGAGAATGTGCCTACTAAGATGTGGAGGTACGACGTGATAGCGTATTTAGATATATCACCCATTAAGTCAATAACCTTGTATGTATATAAAAATTTAGTATAGTATATTATGAGGCTTTTTGTTCCTTTTCGTACCACTTCCTTGCAACGTATAGTTGAATGGACTTAGGCATAAAGATTAACGATGCTAATAAAATTCCTCTAAGGTTTTTATAATCCAGACTAACATATTTCAGGTAATCACTAAAATTAGCTTTATACAGTCCGTCTTTAGATAATCTAGTTACAGTTATTTTATCACTTAAAGCTTGAGCTAACAGTGCCTTAACTACGGTACCGCGTATTTCTTCTGATTTACAAGAACTTATAAGTTCTAATAGCAGCTCATATCGATTAGAATAAAAGGTTATTTTCTTCTCTACCCAATCTTGAAAGCTTTTCTCTTTTAAAGCAGTAGAATTATTGTAATGCCATCTATATAAAGTTAATATAACAGGGTCAAACTTAATCTTGTAGTTTTTAAGTAGTGCAAAATAGTAATAAAAGTTATCAATAAAGTATCTCACCTTTTTTAGCTGAGAAATACATTTTATTACAGTATCCTTCTTAATACAAGTAGAACTTGAATTAACTGGGCTTAGATCAATGAACCTATTTCTTATAAATTCTTTGTTATTTTCTTTCAACTTGTCTATAAGTTCACTTATATTCTCCCCTTGCCTAAAAGCTAAAAGAGCGTGATGGTAATAGCCTAAGCTTTCTTCCTTAAATGCCTCCTTAACTTTTTCTAGTTTCCATGGAACCCATATATCATCATCGTCGAGAAAACAAACAACTTTACCTTCTGTATTCGACAAAGCGTTGACAATATCTGCACCTTGATTCTCTTCATTAGAAAATACAGTTTTTACACCTAGGTTTTTTAAAATGTCATCATATTCTGAGAAATTCTTTACAACAATTATTTCATACTCATCTTTCGGTAAGGTTTGATTTAATGCAGAGTTAACAGCCTCAAGTAAAAACTCCCTCCTATTATGAGCAGTAATAATAACTGAAATAAAAGTCACAAAAAGAGTAAGAAAAAGAAGAATAAAAGGTTTGATAATAACTTTTAACCTTATTTTCGCCCATTACATTTCGTGGCTAATATAACTTTTGTAATGTGGGGATTAGGAGGAACCGGGTTTGAATTAGTAATTTATAGGATCGCAGATCAACTAGCTAAAGAAGGGCACACTGTGAATTTAGTTAGTTTAGTGGGATGGAATTATTCTAGATATAATCCTACAAGATATGCTAATGTACTTACACAAAGGAAATTTTTACGTCCTCTCTTTTCAATACAGTATCTTTTAGAATTTAATAGGCGCTTTATGAGGTTTAGCTGGGCTACAACCTTGTTTTATGAGACGAATATGAGAATACTAGCAAATCTTGTTAAGAAAGTAAAGAATGATATAATAATTGCTACATCATGGTATACTATATTACCAACGATAATGGCTGGAGGAAAATATGTATTTGTACAAGAATCGATTGACGCTTATTTCAATTACGATCAATGGAAGGGAGTCAAAAAATATATAGCAAAAGCATATTCCTCTGATCTTACATTTCTAAGCATTTCGAATTACACGGATAATATAATTAAGCAATTTAATAGTAAAGGAAAAATATTGCGAGTAGGAATATTTATTCGTGATGAGTTCTTTAGAACTCAGTTAGTTAAACCATCACAGAGGGAAAAAAATAGTAATGACCATAGCTCGTACGGCTCCTACAAAAGGTTTTGATACACTTGTAAAAGCTATGAATGAAATTTATAGAAAGAGAAAAGATTTTGAAATTCACATAGTTAACTCAGACAACGTTAGTTTAGGAGATCTAGGCTTTAAATACATAGAACATCCCAGACTTTCATGGGAAGAGCTGGCAAATTTATACGCATCCTCTTATGTTTTCGTTTATACATCAAGGTTAGAAAGTTTCGGGCTCCCACCAGTAGAGGCTATGGCTTCCGGAACTCCAGTAGTAATGACGAGAACTGAGGGGTCTAAAGAGTACGGAATACACAATTACAATTCCTTAATAACTGAAGTAGATGATTACAAAAAGATTGTCGAATACGTGGAGTACTTACTAGATAATCCGTCGGAGGCTGATAGGCTTTCATTAGGTGCAATAGAGACTGCTAAGAAATTTAAGTTTGAAGAGTTTATGAAGCGATTTAAAGAGGCGATAGGTCTATAATAATTTAAATACTGCGTGACAACCAATTATTTGATTAAATTGAGGGTTAGAATTTTATTAGAGACGAGACAGAGAGGAGTTTATGCTACTACTTTGCTAATGTATGAGTTCCTAAAGGAGAAAGGTATAGACGTGGAGATGTATACTTCTTTTCCCTCCAACTTTAATGTATTACCTCCTCCTCCTAAAAATAAGATATTCGGAGAAGAGACTATGCTTAATAGTACATCTTACTCAAAGAGGGTTCTCAACGAGATTAACCCAGAAAAAGGTTCAATACTTCACATAGCTAACGCTTGGCACGGTATAATACCTTTAGCCGAAAAGAGAGGAGTTAAGACTGTAATAACAATACAGTACTGGTGGCCAACCTGTTACTTTAATTCAATGACTTGTAATGACTGTGATTGCAAAACCGTGAGTAAGGTGAGTAGAGCTATAAGAAGTAAGAAAAGCAAATCTTTGCTTACGTCAACGCTTGAGGCATTTTACGCAATAAGGAAAATGGAAAGGATAAAGAAAAACGTGTCTTCTGCCTCAGTAATTTTAGCTGTAAGCAAGGTAGTAAAGGACGTCCTAATATCTAGAGGTTTTCCCGAAGAGAAGATAAAAGTTATTAATATTAATGCACTTACAAAAAACATAGATTATGTACCTTATAATCCAAATGATAAGTTTTTCACTTTTGCATACCTTAGTTACCCAGATAGGGAGAAGGGTATATTCAACTTGTTAGAGGCTTTTGCAATAGCCTTGAAGAAAAATAGCAATTTAAGACTTAAAGTCCCTGGAGGCCTAGAATCGAAACAAGTGGTTAAGATTGTTAAGGATCTAGAACTAACTGAACATGTAATCCTAACAGAAAGAGTTCCTTATGAAGAGTATGTAAAGAAAATGAGAGAAATTTTAAGTGACGTTGATGTCGTTATAGTACCGAGTTTATACATTGATACATGGGCTAGAGTTGTAACAGAATCAATGCTTTCTGGTAGACCAGTGCTTGTAACTAAGGGTAACGGAGGGTTAGTTGAGCAAGTTACTGACGGTGTTGATGGTTTCCACGTTAATACTTATGATGTTAAGGAATTTGCTGAAGCTCTCTATAAAATATCATTGATTCCCAGAGAAGAGATTAAGAAGATGGGAGAAAGGGCCAGAGCAAATGCCTTGGTAAAGTTTAATCCAGATAAGATTATTAGTAATTTGATAACTTTATATAAAGAGCTAAGTGAGGATTAATTTGTGAAAACTATTTCAGTAATCTTATTTGATATGAGTACGTTAGGCGGAATCCAATTAATGACAGTAGACACACTATGCTTGCTCATGAAAAACGGATATAATGTTACACTAGTTACAATGAGCTTATCTGAACGTGTTTTAAATTCGCTTAGGAATTGTGAGGGAAATATAAAAATAAAGTTATTGCCTAAAATCTCGAACGTTACATTTCAAATGATTTATTCTATGTTTTATAAAAAGAATGAGAGTTTTTCTATTAATATGCACGGTGATATTCAGCCCATTGCGTCTGAAATAGTTTATTTTCATCAGTTTAATACCGATTACAGAATAAGATCCTCATCACTTAAAAGGATTATTTTATTACCTCAATATTCTATTAGGGAAAGATTTATAGAGGAGCTTCGTAGAAGAGGAAGCTTAGTACTAGTGAATAGTAGTTGGACTCAAGCTGAAGCTAAATACTTTTGGAATTTAGATGCTAAGATCTTATACCCTTCTGTCCACACAGAGAAATTTAGGAAGATAGACAACACGAATAGGAGTGACGTTGTACTTACTATATCAAGGTTTTCAAGGGACAGGGGATTGGATAACGTGTTGAATGTTGCGAAAGAGTTAAAGAAAATTAAGTTTGTTATAGCAGGTTATCTTCAAGATCCCGAATATTTCATAGAACTTAAAATGAAAAAAAGTGAGAATATTGAACTTTATTCCAACGTAAGCGAAGGAACTAAACTTAGATTATTATCAGTTTCCAAAGTTTATTTTAACCCAACTCCTTATATTGAAGGTTTTGGAATCTCAGTAATTGAAGGTATGAGTGCTGGTCTAATTCCAGTCACCAGAAATAAAGGAGGGGTAATTGATTTTGTTCCTAAAGAGTATATGTTTAATGAGATAAATGAGGCTTTGAGTAAGATCGATTACGGAATTAAAAATTGGAATTTTTATAGTATGAGGATGATGAAAGAATTGGCAGATAGATTTTCCCTTGAAAATTATGAGAAAAATTTGTTAGATATAGTTAGTAAATATTTATAATTAGGTTTATTAAGTTTTAATATTTAGGAAGCTTTCAAAATCTCTTTTGCTCCTCATCTCAGATACTTTCTTTCTGCCTAAGATTAGCTGTGCTAAAACACCTTTTGCAACATTATAAAGATCTTTTACACTTATTGTTCTATCTAAATAATATCTTACTGACAAGAAGAAAAGACTATTTAAAGATGGAAGTTGAGCTTTATAGCTACATTTAAAAACCTCATTTTCAGCACTCAAGTTTAGTTCTAGAAATAGAATTGTTCTCTGGATTTCTTTCTTACATTCTTTACAACTTGTTATAAGTGAACCTAAGTACCTAAAATCTTCTAAAATTCTGTTAAAATAGCAAACCAGTTTATTTTTATTTTCTAAAAACTTACTGTAGTCTATTGCTTTACTATAAGTAGATATTCCAGTACCTATCCTATATATGGTTAATTTCTCTGGTATGTGTAATAAATTGTTATGTTCTAAAGATAAATATAGTAGAGCGGTATCTAGTCCCAAATCTATATAGCTAAGGCTTTTTTTAATTTCTTCTAAAAATTCTCTTCTTATAGAATAAGAAGAATTATTTCCTAGCCCTAAAGGATATTGATGACTTATTTTTCTGAAGTTGTTTCTATTTACTAAGACCTCAAACGGTATATCGGAAGTCGAGTTTAATTGATTTCCGTTCTCATCAATTAATTTCTTCGAGTTATGAATTGTAACTATATCTCTTCTTTTCTCAAAAATTTTATTTATATATTCAATTTTATCTTTATAAAACATATCGTCGTCATCAAGGAAATATACAATGTCAATATCATCTCTCAAAGCCTTAATTGCCTCAAAAATCATCTTTCCAAATTGTGGATAGTCTGCCTCAATTACAGTTGCATTTATAGAGTTGTTCAACATCTTCGGATTGTCAGCTACTACTATTATCTGATCTGGTTTGACTGTTTGAGATAAAACTGAGTTTAACGCTTCATCAATATACTTATACTTCTTGTAAACGGTGATTATTACTGCTGACCTCACAAGTACAGCTTAAATCACCGGTTTATATTTTTTGAGAAACGAATTATCAAAGTCCTCATATGTTTACAGTTATTGAACCCGAGCGTAACCTATATTGACGACAGCCATATCGTGATTTGAAGACAGTTTGCCCTCATCTGAGTGTGGACAACATTTTCACTCATTTGAAATATTTACATTTATTATCACCCCCTTATCTAACAAATATACCGGGCAGTAAAGGATGTTATAGATAAGGAAATAGGTTGCGAACCACCTCTCGATCGTCTTTGCGTTAGAGTTCCAAGGGAAGTGTTTGTCCATTGGTGAAAGCCTATGTTTAACACTCCTAAAACCTTGTTCCGCATAGTCCCTTTTTCCGAACGTTACCCTCTTGTGATTCACGTTAAGCCAAGTGAAAGCGTTGTATATTGAAGCACCATCGTGCAAGTATACTACCTCGTCCACCCTCTTGAAATACTTACTAGCTAACTCCTCCATGCCCCTCATTGCAGCGAGAATTACTAACACATGAACACCACTCCTAGCACTCCTCACCATGAAGAAAGGCACAGCCCTAGTCTTAGCATCCCTAACAATCCACAAGTAATAATACTCCCCCTTAACACTCAAAACCTTAGTCTCATCAACAGCATAACTCAAAGAAACAACATACCTAACATAACTCAACCTCCTAAAATAGTACAAGAGTGTAGAATGCGGTAAACTAACTCTCCAAGAGGACAAACCACACAAGTATTCTGCCAACGCTCGGGCTACTTGCTCTCTAGTGTAAAACCTTGGCTTAACATTAATATACTCAAATAACAATAATACAATTTGGGTGAGCACGGGAACTTTCCACTTGATTCCCATGTGCTCACCAAGATAAAACCCCGTGCTCACCCTTAAATAGTATTACGCGGAAACAAGTTCTTACAGACGAGAAAAGATTGCTGAATAAAATTATATTAAATTAACAAAATTGTTGACCACACTGATAGTGTCGTCGTTAAGTTATTTATATTTGTATAACGAGTATTACTTATGGGTAGGAAGCCTGTATTTAGGCAAGACGTTTCTTGTCCCTCTTGTGGTAGTCATCATGTTGTTAAGTTTGGTAGGCCTTTGGGTAGGCAGAAGTTTTTGTGTAGGGATTGTGGTAAGTACTTCTTGGGTGATGCTAGTTATCATTCTAGGAAGTTGAGGGAGGAGGCTTTGAGAATGTATGCTAATGGTATGAGTATGAGGGCTATTTCTAGCCTTAACGTACCTCTTGGTACTGTTTTCACTTGGGTTAAGCGTTATGGTAGGAAAAAGTATGAGAAGTTGGTTGAGTTGTGGGGTAGGGCTAAGGAGCTGGTCAAGGGTAAGGTTGTTACTAAGGTTGTTGATGAGATGTGGACTTACTTGTACAAGAATGCTAGGGCTTTTTACAAGTGGG
>JAPYVG010000067.1 GCA_028277025.1 Sulfolobaceae archaeon | reverse complement strand
AAGTAAGCAACGTTACAGAAGCTAATGTAACAAACGTTTACGGAGTTCCGGCGAACTTCACATTAAGCCTAAACGTTTACTCCTATAACATAACTGACAACGAATACATTATGACCAACTCAACAGTGTTAACCCCTATTTCGACATATGGTCCTTGGGTTGGGACTTTAAACGCTAAAATAGGAGATGATTTATTAATTGCCACTAACGCTTATGGTTTCGTAGCGTTCTCTAATGGAATTTACCTACAATCGCTCTTTATATTACCACAAATAGTGGCGGAACCCGGTAGTGTTGCGGGAGGGCAATATATAATTATAGCTGGGTTAATAGAACCACCTACCCTTCCACCACAATATTTCATGACTGAGTCAGATATTCTTTACGGAACTAACGTAACTGCTGAATTAGTAAGTCCTAACGGCAAAGTAATTAGTGAGACTGTGGCTTCCCTCTCCCCCTCCGGCGAGATACAAGGATTCTTATACGTTCCTAAAAACGTCACAGCCGGATTATATACGGTATTATTATTCGCAAAATATGACTCATATACCTTAGGGATGAACTTAACGGGCTTCTTTTATGGGCAGATTTACGTAACACCTAATTACATCACTCCCATAATTAAAACCGCAAAGTATGCTTACGAGGGACAAACATTGCTCATTTACGCTAATATAGAATATCCCAATGGAAGTGAAGTAAAGTACGGCATGTATTCTGCGTTTATTTACCCACAGATTTTAAGCCAAGAATACTCGCAGATAAGTACAGAAATAGAGATACCGTTGTGGTTCAATTCAACGCTTAATGAGTGGGTAGGTAACGTAACTTTACCATCATCAAGCAATTTAGGCAATCTCACTTACTTATCTTCGACAACATACTTCGGATTACCTTTTGACATAATGGTCAACGGGATATCATTTAACGGGGTTCCCACCATAAATAACTATAATACGAGCTATACTTTCTACGTTTATCCCTATACTCTGGTAAAGGGACAACATATAGATGAAGGAGAGACCTATAATGCTGTTCTAGAGAATGACATTATAACGGGTAAGGTCACTTTAGTGAATGACATACTCATTAACGATACTATAGAGGGTAATGTAAGTATAATCAACTCTAACATCACTTATGTAAAAGCAGAAGGATCTAATTTAACACTCGTAAACTCTTATGTTAACTCATTAACAGCCTTAAACACTAAAGTCTACTTGGTCTCAACAAGTGTAAGTGAGCTAAACTTAGAAGGTTCTTCAAGCATTGAAGTTATAAATTCACAAATAATAAACGTTACTCCCTCCTTACCTAAAATAAACGTTAAAGCACCGATGAGTGCTACTGGTGAGGTGAATGTTAGTATAACAGTAAGCGGGGAAGATGTTTCACAAGTGATGTTATATATTGATAACACGTTGTTAACAACGTTTAGCGGTAATGGTACTTTCGTGTATACTTTAAATACTGCTAACTATCCAGACGGTACTTATACCTTGAAAGTGGTTGCGATGCAATCTGACGGATTAAGCTCTACTTACACTACCCATATCCAGGTCGAGAATCAGCTAGAATCACTAAATAATAAATTATCAACGCTGAATAATAGTTTATCGACGATCTCAAGCTCACTATCCTCAGTTAACTCTAACTTATCTGGTAAAGTCTCTACATTACAAATAATATCGATCATAGGTATAATAGTTGCAATAGTTGCGATAGCTCTAGCCCTAGTTCGTAGAAAATAATATCATCAGTCCAACGCTATATTTTTTTGACCCTCAAGTCCAAATTTTTATAATGATGGTTTATGTCCCTAAGTAGAAAGAGAGGAATTCTCCTACTAATCCCATTAGTAGTCGCACTTTCATTAGTACTCTCAGTGTTTAATATAACAACTCCCATAGCACAGACCACACCCCAGATCATGGTATATAAGGTAAGTGGAAGTGGTGATATAAATAACCCCGGAGCTGCACCTTTCTGGGGTGAGATCCAATGGGTAAACTTGTCCTTAACAGCTAATATACCGAATGCACCGACATCCGGTTTAACTCACTACATACTAGTTAAGGCTGCGTGGAACGGATCTTGGATATTTATCCTAGTAAAATGGTATGCCCCAGAGCCCGCCTTTAGTGCGTGGAGTGCTGCAGCTGCTGGTATATGCCCTAATGCCCAAGGGCCTGGACTCTTCAGACTTGATGAACTAATGCCGGGCACTAAGTACTTCATAGAGACAAATTATACTAATTACGTAACTATAATTAACGGTAATTTATACCACGGCAGACTGGTACTAAACTACAGCGGAGTCCTCTTACCTACCTATAATAACTCTCAAATAACTGTCTTACCTAACGGTACAATAATATTCTGGCACTCATTAAGACCAATGGAATACCTACTTTATAATGACGGAATGTTTTACGGGTATTACACCAACTCAAGCTGGTATTACCCAGATAGGGTTGCAATAATGTGGTATTTAGGTAGTGGAGTTCCCACAGAGGACGGAATGCATATTGGCGGAAAATACCCCGGGCAAGTGTTTGATGGATTTAACTTTACATACGCTGGAGGATCACTAAAACAGCCAGGGGGAGCCGCAAACATATGGATGTGGGTCAGCGGTGCTACGTGGAACAACGCTACTTATGACCCCGCATTTAAGGCAAACTTGTGGGAGAATGAGAGTTTAACTGGCTTACCTTATGTAGACCCGGGTGATCACGGTTTCGCAGTACCACTTTACACTAACAATACTGATATGTATGAAGTTGACACAGCGGGAATATGGTATGCTCCAGTCTCAAGTAATACGAATGCGCTCAATGGCTCACTATACTTCATATGGACTGGGGCTAAGTGGGATAATGACTCTTGGTGTGTTGAGTTTGCGAGGCCTATGGGGGTACCACAAGGCTACCTACCATGGATGGTAAACATTACAACGGGGAAGACTTATTATGTGGCATTTGCAGTATGGCAAGGCAAGCTAGGAGAGACGTTGTTTGATAAATCTATAACACCAACCTTTGTACAGCTAGAAGTAGTTAATTCCCCGCCTCCGACATCGACCACAACATCATCAGCAGTTCCTAATTTGTTATCTTCTCCAGCTACAGTGGTTACTATAGTAGGTGTAGTCATATCTGTAGTTATATTAATAGTTATATATACGGTGTATAGGAAATGAGGAAAGAAGCTAAACCCTTTTTTATCCTCTTAGGAATAGGTGCACTCCTCTTATCTTTTTACCAGTTTATTACACCAATATCATACTTACCGATAACAATACCCTTTGGAGACCAACTTTACAGATTGGGTTTCATAGGCTTATATTTATCAACTTTCTCCCTAGGAATAATAGGCTTGATGGACGAGGATAAATTAGTAAGGGTTCTAGGGGGCCTTATTATATTATCACCCCTTATAGCCCTAATTCCGAATTATGCCATTAGTGAGTGGTGGGAAGTTATCGAAATTTTTACAGTAGTAGACGGTTTATTTATAATGGTGAAAAGTATATTAAAGAGCAATCGATTTCCTCTAATCCTTACCCTTTTTGTAATAATATTTAATGAAATTGAGGGACTTGACGAGCAAATTTTTCATAATTTCGTTTACACTAGCTTTCTTACGCTACTCTATTTGACAATCATCAGCGGCTTTATATTACTTCTCTACAACTTGAAACTAAAAAGGCTGTTAATATCAATAGGATTGGGCGGTTTAGCAATGGGCATATACTTACCCCTTTTCTTTCTGACCCTACATAACCGTTTTTTAGAGATGATTTTCGCACTGGTGTTCCCAGCTGTCTACGGAATTACGATAAGTAACCCTTATAACACGCCATTATTAATTTTGGCCTATTCACTAGTGTTATTCTTGACTGTAGCACTTGCGGTAAATATCGATTTATACACGGGATTAGGGTTTTACATGATAGAGACAACAACTTTCTTAGGGCTTACAGGTTTCCATTACTACATCTATATGGTATTCCCAATTATGGGGTTTTATTTCATGAACTTAAAGCGAGTAACTTTTGTAAAGAAATTCAAAAATGTTCTAGATCATTAAACTTATAAAACCCTACTCGACATCTTTTTTAACTGTACTAAAAACTACAACTTAATTGTTATTAAATCTCTTTCCCTGCGTATGAGCATTATATCCATTGATGGTGAGAATAAAATTTTTTCGGTTCAAAAGTTTATTATCTTTAGTACCTAATGAAAAATATGGTAGACCAACCCTTTTACAAAAAGGCTTTAGTGAGGAACTTTATACGTTATGTGATAGAGGAAAACCCAGAAGTTCAATTACTTAAAGCAACAATAAGTAATGAATTAAAGGAGGACATCTGCTCAACGAGTGAGGAAGAAATTAAGACGCTTATTGACGAGACTTGTGAATTTATAGTCGGAGTTAAACTACCTGAAGAGAAGAAAGAAAAGGTAATAGACGTTGTTAAGCAAATATGTTCTTAATACTTATTGAGCTCTTGAGCTATACTTACTGCCTCAAGCTTAGTATCGTGTAAAAACGTTATAAAGTCCTTCAGAACGTTGAAGGATAAATAAAATAAACCCTTGGTAACGTTCTTTGCCATCGTGTCCACTTTTTCTATGTAGGAGGGTAGTACGGAAGTAGTAATACTACTGAAAACCTCCATTACAGAATCGCTTAAAACTTGTAAATCCATACTCTCTAATCTAAAGAAAGTCTGCACACCGGCTGGAATTCTGAGGATTGCATAATACGCATACCTTTTCGGTACTCCATTAATAACTACTGTACTTGTGTCCTCCCTATACACGTAAATGTTAGTATCTATCTCTAACGGGCCGATTAAACATAACTGATGAGAAGAATTACATAACGAATTAGATTTTAAATCCAGAATCTGTGTATCATTGAGGTTCATATTTTCGCCGAATAACTCCTTTGAGACCATAGCCAATTTCTTTGAGTTTTCTAGCCTTTTTACTACACCGACAGCTCTTCTGCTTGTTATTAAATCCACCCTGTCCTTAACTAGTTGGCCGTAGGCCCATCTGTGGGTTAACCTACCGTAATGGTTTAACCTTGAATAGTCTTTAGGCCTAGAGAATACAAAAGACTGGGAGAGCTCCCTAGGTGTTGGGAATAGTGGACCGTCAAGTATTAACAAATCCTCTTTAGAACTCCTAATTATGTTGTTTTCAGCCTCAACCCTCAACTCATCGGCGACGTCATCCAGGTGGTATAAACTCTCAACCCTACCGTTATCCATCTCAACTTCGTCCAACGCATATTCATAGCCTACTAAATTTCTGAACGCGAGATAACCACTCTTTATAGCACCCTCAAGTCTTCTTAATATTTCTAAATAAGAAGCAACACCAATATACCTACCGCTTACCTCAAAGGGAAATGTGTAGAACCCTCTTTCCGTTGAGAACGCTGAAGCACCTATAACTACTAGGTCCATGAAAGTACTTTTTAATATCCTACTGGAACTGTCTAGGGAAAGTACTGAGGAGAAATTGCCGTTACCATTATTTATGGAGAATAGATCTAACTTATCAACTTTATTACTAAGTACCTTAACAGATGCTTCAACTTCTACACTTTCTTTAGGAACATATTGCACGTAGGGGAGTTGGGGTGAAATAACCTTAGAAGCTTCCTCACCCAACTTAAGTAATTCCAGCTGAATATCACTAGTGCTTAACACATAGATAAGTAAGTTAAAGAATTTAATATAGATTACGTTATGGTGTGTTACCGTTTGTCCCTACACTTTCATTTTAATCATGATCGAGTGTAGGGACTTAGCCCATGGGTCATGGGACTCCAACTGCACGAGGCTCACATCTCCGTAATCTTTGCCCACATCGACGTGAGAGATCATTGTTTATCAGCAAAAATTCGTTATAAACAGACAAAAAGATTTCTATAACACGAAAAAGGATTCAGCCCTTCTCTTTATTACTGCCTCCCTTCGTGCCCAGAAAGAGGATTTGAAAAACTCTTCTGACCGTGGCACTGAGAGCGTTCAGAACTAGAGTGGTTAACTCACTCTCTTCAACACTAAGCAAAAATGGTAAGGGCCTACGTCGAGTTCTTTTTCGAGTTCAAAATCCTTAAAAATTCTTAGGTAATCCTCCTTATCCATTCTTATACTCAACGGTGGTCCAAATGGAGTAGGAGCTTTCTTCCAATCAACAATTATCACTTTGCCATAAGGTTTCAAAATCCTTTTCACCTCTTCATAAACTTTTCCCTTATTCATATCGTGAAACGAATTGGCAAAAAGCACTATATCGATGGAAGATGGAGGGATTGAAGTTCGTGAGGCATCTTCATTAAGAAATATAACGTTATTACCCTTTACCCTCATTTTCGCTTCTTCTAATAAAGCCTTATTTTTATCCACACAGTACAATTTTTCAGCGTATTTTACGAGGTACTGACAATAATACCCATCTCCACACCCCAGTTCCGCAACGACACCACTTATGAGCCCGGTTAAGAACTTCTCGGGGTCTTCAAACTCCTTTCTCTTACCAAACCAAAACACAAATTTTACTTAACTTTTCCGCAACTATAAATTTTTTTGAAAGAAACTATTGAGCATATATTGAGGATAGAGTTTGTAATTTACTTAACATAGTCCATTCAATTTACGGAGTGAATTTTTACACTAATAGATAAGCATATAAACTATAGTATTACTTCCACATTTACTCCCAACTTCTTAATTGGATCTGCTATGATGAATCATTTAATGAGGAGAACTCTCTAATCTCTCTAAACCTTTGGTATATTCCGGTTTAATTTAACGATTACATCACTGGAGGCTGTTTGATCTCCCTTCTAATAAAGCTTATACATTTAAAGCAACAATCCATAGGTCAAATTAATATTAAGAAAAAAGTTTGGCTTTATGGATAGAAGTTCTCTATTCTTATCCTACCATTATCATCATATATATACAATTCTCCTTCTTTTTCATCTAATGTTCTCTTATGAGAACCGTCGCAAAACGGTTTATGCTTTGATAGACCACATGCGCATACATAAAAAACTTGCCCATTATCCGCCTTTATTTCGTATGGCCTGTTCCTATCATGTTTAACTAGTCTTGCCATTGCAAGAAATGATAGTAAAGGATAAATTAAATAAAGTAACTTTCCTCAGGTAAATTAAGATTTTTTAGACTTTAATAGAACTCCGAGCAACAAAGAGTAGTATAATCAAATTCATCGGTTATAAGAAAATTATAATTTAACTTCTTTTTTTAAAAAAAAAATTAGTTATTTTTTATGTAATGCTAAATATGAATCTTTGAAATACAAAAAATTATTTGTAAATGGTAAAACGATAGTTAGATTATCTCAATATTAAATATTCAGTAAACTGACAAGACAACTAGCTACGTTTAAAAGTCATGTTTTTATTTTTATCCCGTGTATCTACTCGAAAGACTGAACAAGTTACGCATCTCAAATTCTGTTCCACCAGTCCATTATGCTAGGAGCGGTTTTTCACAATTTAGGGTTAACTATATTCTGAAGGAGAACTTCTTTAGCCATTATGATAAACAAGGAATAGTCAATTCATATTATTTTACTGCCTTAGGTAATCTTTATTATGTAGAAGAGGCTTTAGGAATGTCCCAATCCTCAATGCCTTATTTCAATTCTGAAAATGTGGAAATTGAGGCTGGAGGACTTTTAGATGAGATGGTTTATAATGACGCAGAAGCTAATTGGTCTCATAGGGATACTTTATTAGATCCATGTTTTAATTACGCTGATATTTCTATAGGTTGGACTAGTACTAAACTTGTATTGGTTGTTGGGATGATAGGAGCTTGGGTAAAGTGGAGGATTAAACCGAATTACTCACACGGTATATTCACGATGAGTGGAGAAACTATTAAAATGCTCCCACAATACGTTATAGTCTTTTATTACCATCCTTCGGAAGTAAATCCTAATTCCATTCACTATAATTTCGGCAGGCCTTTATTCGGTGTTGTACCATACCCATATTATCTTGAAGGGATAGAGACTGTCAGACCTGTTCGTTGGGTTTTAAAGGAAAATTACTTTGACATCTCTTTCCCTATAAATGTAACTAGAGGAGTTTATACTGTAGTTATTCACGCAAAGGACCCTAGGGGTATAGTCTGGAAACCTTATACTAATAAGAAAGTGGGGGAATGTAATATACTCTCTTATACTTTTGTCGCATAATATCATCAAAAAGGCAAATTTTCATATTTATTAAGAAAACTTTTTTAACTAGATATCATAAATAATATTATGCCTCTCCTCGATTACGGAGAAATAAAGCTGGAAGTAAATGGGTTAAGTGATAAAGAATTAGAAGA
>JAPYVG010000010.1 GCA_028277025.1 Sulfolobaceae archaeon | reverse complement strand
TTAAGGGATAGGCTAGTTAGATTCAAGAGAGCAACGAAGGCAGTAAATAGGAGCATTCGCACCATGATGTACTCCATAGCCCTAGTCTTATGGGAGAGAAGGTTAATCCCAGAATTTGTAGCTTAACAACGACACTATCTCCACACTGGGCTTATTTGTAGACTTTTAGAAAGTGAAATATTTTTAAGGTATGATGTTGAGTATTATGAAAATGAAGATTAGGTTATTAAACGTAGGCGGTATTAACAAAGAAATATCTCTCTCAATAGAGAAAGGAGTAACTATATATAAAGCACCAAACGCCTATGGAAAGACTTCACTCGCCAGATCTCTGGTTAGCCTACTGACTTCAAAAATTACTGCTGAAGATTTATTAAATGTATTCAGTGATGAAGGTTTTATTGAAGTAGAATTGAATGGTGATTTATATTATAGAAGATTTAAGAGAATTAAGAATAAGATTGTCGAGGAAAAGAAGTTAATAATGGATGACGAAAACGCACTTTTGCTATCTTATTTCTCTCCAGAAAACCCATTGGTCGCTAGAATATTAACTGGAGATGAAAATGTTGAATGGTTTATTTCTGCAACTTCAAAAATTGAAGAATTGAAGAAAAAGAAAGAAAGCTTACTAATGAAACGTGAAGAAGTTAAAGAGAAATATGATAGATTAAGTAAAGTTTATCAAGATATACAACAATTAATGACAGAGATTAGTAAAATCGATAAAGAAATAGAAAAACTAGAAGAAGAAAAAAGAAATGTGACTATAAATACTGAGCAATCAATTAGGTTAACCAGACAGAATAGAATGGAAGAATTAAAGAGTAGATTAGAAGCTAGAATGAAAGAATTAAAAGAAAAAGAAGCTAGAATAAGTAAGTTAGAAAAGGAAATAAACGAATTAAAACAGAAATACCCACCCAATATGAAGGATCAAATGCAGAACGAATTAAATGAAATAGAGAAAAAAATCCAAGAATACTCATCTAAGAAAAATAATCTGGACGTAGAAGAAGGAGTAATCAATAGAATCTTGATAGAGATTAAGGAAGCAGAAAAAGAGCACGCCGCAGTTTGCAATGTATGTGGTAGTAAAGTAGACCCTTCAATATGGAAGGCTAGACTGGATATAATGGCGAAAGAATTAGAAAGAATAAGCAAAGATAAAAACAATGTAATAAGTGAGTTATCTAGGTTGCAAACAAGAAGAAACGAATTACAAGCTAAATTAAAAGACATAGAAAAGACTCAAGAATTGTTACTTCAAAAAGAAAAGGCCTTAGAGAGCACAAAATTAGAAGCTGAACAAGTGAGATATAACATAGAAAGCATACAAAGGCAAATAAAGGAATTAGAAGAAAAAGTAAGTAAGATGAATGACACATATGTATTAGAGACAAGAGAAAGTGATATAGATAAAAGAATAGAAGAATTAAATAAGAAGAGAGCGGACATAGAATATCAATTGCAACAATTAGGTGTACCTAAGAAAGTGATGGAAGAAATAGAAAATAGTAAAAGATTGTTGGAAGAAATAGATAAGGAAATAGACAATACAGACAGAGAATACATAAGAAGATTAACAGTAGTTAAAACTACATTTACTGAACTAGCTAACAAGCTAATGAAAGAGCTAGAATTTGATTACAGTGCAGAGATTGATGAAAAGTACCGCTTATCTGTTAAAAAGAACAATGTTAGAATAGATCTAAAGAAATTATCTTCATCTGAGAAGACAGCGCTCGCATTAGTTCTAGTTCTGGTAGCACTAAAAGAGTATTTCAAAACACCATTCTTCATAGTAGATGAATCATTTATGACATTCGATCCAGAGAGATTTGAAAAATTAGTTAGATACCTTAATGGTGTAGTAGACTATATAATTGTGACGAAGAGTGATGAAGCCTTACAGATTAAGAGTGAGAAACTTCCGGCGACCATGGGACCTCTAGCTCTTTCATAAGTAGTTTATTTAAGTCAGTCTTTATAGCCTCTTCAACATCTGGTGGTATGCTGGTAATCTGAGTAAACCAACCCACCATTGCCATCATTCCTAATTCTTCAGCCCTCTTCTTTAACCACAATGCCACCGCTAAACCGGCTTTAGTTGGTTTAAAAAGTATAACTGAAGCACCTATTGAAGAACTAGAAATTTTTATTGCATGTTTAGAAACAGTTTTCCATCTGGTCTTTGTAATTATCCTTACCAGCTCCTTTGCTCTCTCCCTTTCACCGATTGCATAGAATATTATCATAAGATAAAAAATGAATTCTAAACTATTAAAAATTATCCTGAGCCAGAACCACACCCACAGTACCCATATTCGTCAATTTCCATTCCACAAACTGGACAAACGTATCCAGTTCCCTTTACTTCAGAGAAATCTTTCTTGAACTGAAAGTGATGAGGATCTAATAACCCCCTTACTAAATCCCTAATGCTCACTATCCCAATAACTCTCCCATCTTTACTACTGACAATCGGTAAATGTCTAAAACCGTGCTCTAACATTGTATCTAATGCATCATAAATATCAGTATCTTCAGTTACACCAATAACGTTTCTCGTCATATAATCCTTAACTTTAGCATTAATATTTCCTTCAGCTACAACCCTCACTAAATCCCTTTCCGTTACTATCCCACTGACTTTCCCATCATTATTAATTACAATTAACGCACCTATGTTGTGCTCTCTCATCTCTTTTGCTGCCAAAGTTATTGGATCGTCTTCCTTTACTACATGAACAACCTTATTTCCGAGAACTCCGACTTTATTTTCCATATTAATAAATTCGTTTAGGTAATACATAAACTTTTTTCATTAACTAATATTAAACGAGTATCTTTAGCTACAGAAGCTAGTTAAAATTTAAATCATAAATGAGACAAAACACGTATGACATTAATAATCTTCATCAGACATGCACAAGCAGTATCTAATGTAAATAAAATCCTTTCAGATGACCAAAACCAATACCCACTAACAGATGAAGGGAGGGCACAAGCTAAAAACGTCGCAAAAGAGTTAAAGAAGATTCCTAAAGTAGCAAAACTCTATAGCAGCCCGATTCTTAGGGCTTACCAAACTGCATCAATTATTGGAGAAGAACTGGGTATTGTACCGATAATAGACGATAGACTTAGAGAGAGAGGCTTAGGAGAATTAAATAATTATAAGATTGATGGGAGCGGAGAATGGAGGCTCAAAATAATTAAGAGAGAATTAATTGCGAAGGGGTTAGAAAGTTGGGATAGTATGATACGAAGAATGTATGATTTCGTTAAGAGCGTCTTACCTGAAGAAAATATAATAGCAGTTAGCCATTACGATCCTATTAGAGCGTTTATATCATATTTATTAGGATTAGACGAGATATCGGCATGGGGGATATCGTTACCTAATGCCAGTATCACAATACTAAAATGTAAAGACATTCCAGAAAGCTGTAAAATCATTGCTTTAGGATCTCCGATTCTAACTAATGAAATCCTATCTAGACTCTAATTTCACATTAAAACGTTTAGTTATTATACTACTGATTCTATCTCTAATATCTTTTCTCACATTATCAAACATAACTTTATCAATTCTTTCTACGCTTTTTTGTAGTACTTGTAATACAACTTCTTCCTTTAAATTTTCTATGTAATACTTCGATATGACGTGGCCTATACAAAAAGTATCAGCCAGTTTTGAGAAATAAGGAGTATAGTGAGACCCACCAAAACCTACTATCCTTTCCTTGCAGTCTGTATTATCATAAGAGTCTACAGCCTTTAAAGTGGACTCAACTAACTCTTTAACGAGGCATTTATTACTCCAGAATTCTAAAGAGCTCCCTATTTCAACGAATATTACTGGAACTTTTTGGTATGTAGGGCCGTGATGCGTAGCTTCTATAGCTTTTTCAACATTAACGTTAATTTTCTTTAACTCCCTATAAATTGCAGTCAGTAATTTAGGAAAGGCTATACCTAAAGTGTTAGGCTCTCCTCCCATTGCTTTATCACTGGGATTTCCAGGGTAATGAACCGTAATAGAGGGTTTCTTGGACGAACTCTCGTGTCGAGAGAAGACTATTATAGTATCACCTTTATTATACTTAAAATCCGTTATATCCTCGTCTATCTCTTCAAACTTATAACCTAAACTCTTTATTGTTCTACCTACAGCGTCACTTGTAGAGTAAATAAAAGAAATTTTCACTTATAATCAGAGCTAAACAGAAGTTTTAAAGCTTGATCAACCAATACTGGGGCTAATGCAAACCCAAATCTATAACCAGTTATTAAGACAGCGTTTTTATAGGGCTTTATAACAATAGGATTACCGTCTTTAGATACCGCTCTGAACCCCACCCTAACACTGATACTATCTGGATTAATAGGAAATGTTGAGGGTATAAAATTCAAATGATCTTTAACGACTTCAAAATCTATGTTATACTTTTCGTCTTTTAAAGCGTCACCATTAATGAATAGGCATTTGTCATCAGCTACCGCTATTTTACCTTTAAGAAAGATGATGTTTCTTAACTTAAACTCACCTAGAGGAATTTTAACTAGATGCCCTTTTATAAGCTCATAATTTATGCTCCCTATAAGTTCTTTAGTTAAATATCCCGTAGTTAAAACCATGTAATTAACGCTTTTTCTTTCCCCATTCGAGAGTACTACCTCTTTAACCTCATCCTTTTCGATCACTAGCTTATTTACCTTAATCCCTAGTTTAACCTGTTCATTTATCATCTTTTTAATTAGGCTTTCGCCATTTACAAAAAGCCCGTTCTCGTAAACGAAAGCGATATTAATCTTTAAATATGGTTCGATATCACTGATCTCTTTCTCTTTACCTAGTCCCTTGTCGTTAATCACTTGAGCTTCCTTAAAATACACAGAGTATTTCTTAGCCAGGTTTTTATAATATTCTATTCCGTTAATACACTCATTAATAAATTGGCCACATAAAGGGGGTATAATTGTCCATAAGCTTGCCATAGAGTTCAATTTTTCTATCCTTTTTTCTTTTTCATATATTACTGAATCCGGAATTTTTTCTTTAACTAAAAGCCCTGTAATTCCACTGCCTATTATAATTAATTCAACCATAATTGTTTTTTAAAAATAGATAAAATAAACTTTTAAAAGCATAAGAACGAGAATATATAGAGAGTCATGAACGGAGAAGAAGACCCAGAATTGCAAAAACTATTGGAAGAGAAAGCAAAGAAACTCCTAAAAGAAGGGAAGAAAGAAGAGGAGAGAGGGAAGGTCTTTCATTTGACTACCAAAGACTTTGATAATTTCATATCATCACATAAGGTAGCTGTAGTTGACTTCTGGGCAGAATGGTGTGCACCATGTTTAATTTTAGCCCCTATAATTGAGGAGTTAGCACAAGACTATCCTCAAGTTGGATTTGGAAAAGTTAATAGTGACGAAGAGCCAGAAATAGCTTCACGTTACGGTGTTATGAGTTTACCCACAGTAATATTCTTCAAGAACGGAGAACCAGTTGATGAAGTTATAGGTGCGGTCCCAAGAGAAGAAATTGAAACCAGAATTAAAGCACTTTTAGGTGAGTGAAATGAAACCGTTGTTACTAGGAATCGATGCATTAAGTTATTCAAGCTTCATGAAATGTAATCCTAGAACTCTATTAATGTTATTTAGTAGCACTTTTAGGGGGGTCGTTGCTAATAAGACATTAAATTCTCATCCCACACCGTCTTGGCTTAGTATATTACAAATGGAAAACGTATCTGATATAAACAGCTTTTTGAAAGAGGTTCCAGAATTAAAAGTAGTTAAACTCACTAACGCTGTATTAATAAACATACCGATTACAAATCCTACTTTTGGTGAAGTAAGTATTCCATATACTTCCTCAGTTAGCGTAAAAGAAGAAATAAGTAAGGTTAAAGAAGCAATCTTCAGTGTTATTGATGATAAGCCCGTAATCGCGGATATAACAGCACTAGACAGAATTTTACAAACAGACGGAAGTGCTAATAAATGTGAAATTTATAGCGAGATCGACAGTTTTGTGAGAGAAGTAGTAAATAAAGTTGAAGACTTCATAATCTTCTCACCTTACGGAGAGCCTAAGGGAAAAACTCATGAAGAATACGGAGTATACTTATCCACAGTTCCAAGGCCCAACGAGCATGATACTGTCAAATTACCAGAACTGGGTTACTTATTCGCATCTTTGGCGAAGAGAAGTTAAAACGGGATAAAAATAGATTTTTAGGATTACATTCAATTTTCTTTTTCTCTTTAATTACGTCAATATTCACTGTTAAAAGATTTGAATTACATTAGTTAAAAAAGAAGATGTAATTAGTAATCTAAAGAGATTTACTAGCTTAAAGCTATTTTACCATTAATTACGGTAATTAGAACCGGTAAATTCATGAATCAATCTTGTTATAAAATGGATAAAGTGCAGCAATTACTGGTTGTACATAAAGTTCCTTTCTAGTTATAACTTTAGTTAAATACCCTATAGCACCTTCATATTGTTTGCTTCCCTTCGTAGAGAAAATTATATCTGTAGCCTCACCGAGCTCAAACCCCTTAATTAACAATGATACCATATTTATTGGCAAAGTAAACGACGTCGAAAAAGAGAAATTCTCAGTACCATCTTTACCCGCAGCATAAACTACTGCAAAGGCCAACATTTTCCCCTCAAAGAAAAATGTGCCACCTTCTATTCCAATACCGATATCGGCTTTGGTCTCTTTTAAAGCTTTATAGGCCCTATTTTTTGCACCAACGAAAGTTTCATGACAAAAGGGTTGAGGAGAAACACCGGAATCTACCTTAACTGGAATTACTTCAGCTTGTAACCCTATTATCTTTAAGGCCTCCATAACTGCTTCAACTTTAGCCTTATTTGTTGAACCCACTGCTACAAACATTTTTATTCATCATATAAATTATACCATTATGGTAACAATAAAAGTTGGTCCATTAGCAGATTCTGGAGACCTATATCCATTCATACCTCTAATTGAGGGAAAAGTAAAACCAGAGGGAATAAATCTCGAATTCGAGATAATTTCTACTGTACAAGATACTAACGAGAAGGTTTTAAAAAAGGAAGTAGATGTTGCAGTACCTTCTGCCGCAATGTATCCCTATATACAAAACGACTATTATATTTTAAGTGAAGCAGTCGCCTCAGCAATTGATGGAATAACTGGAATGCCCGTGATCTCTACTTCCCCATTAAAATTAGAAGACTTGCCAAACTCAAGAGTAGTAGTGCACGGACATAACACTACGGCATATACGCTTTACAGGCTTCTGATTGGAAAGTACAGAAGACTAGTTATTGTCAAGAAAGTACTTGATGAAATAAAGGCATTAGGAAAAGAAGGGGATGTGTTAGTGGCAGTTCATGAAATAAAGATGATGTATGCCTTACAGAAGCTCGGAATTAATGTTTACAAGGTAACAAGTATGTGGGACTTATGGAAGCAACTAGCTGGTAATGTTCCGATGCCTTTAGGTACAGTAGTTATTAATAAAGATTTAGGGAAAGAAATTGCACTAAAGTTCAAAGAAGCGTATGTGAAGAGCAAGCATTACGCTGAGAAGCATCTTGATGAAATTATAAAGAAAGACGCAGAAATTATGGCTGAAGCTCATAAAGAACGAATTGACGAGGAAATAATTAAGAATACTATATGGGCCGATATACAAGAATATAATGTACCGTTAGAAGAAGTAAAGAAAGGATTACAAAAGTTCTATGAGATTACCGCAGAAAGAGGAATTCTACCTAAGGTTTTACATATTGATCTTATTTAAGCGAGATAAGAGTTTCACAGTACTCTGCAGATTCGCACATATAAGAGATACTTTTTATTACGACGTTTAAATACTCCTCTGGCAAAAATAGTTCGTTAAAAAATACCTTTATCCCCTCCTCACTTACCGAACTTATTCCGTATCTAATAAAGGGAAAATACTCTAAGGAGGAGCTCACATCCTTATCTAGCGTTATTATGTCGATAAAGAAATCTCTTTTCCCATAATCTACTATAAAACTTCTAACATTTAGATTATTTATTAACGTCTTAATTTTTCCCTTTATTTTCGCATTTGTATTAAACTCAGTAATGGGAATAGACACATAATCAGCCTTAACATCATAATTAGGGATCCATTTATCGTTCTTAAAATCGTACTCATCTGGCTTACCAGAGTAATTTCTAATTTCTACTACCTTGAACTTTCCCTCAGACAGTAAGGCCTTATCTCCTTTTATATTGACCCTTATAACATTATTAGGCCTTAAATCCCCTATATCTATTTTTTCAACCTTCTTTATTGGAGAAATTTTCAAATTTTTTATTTCTTTTAAAGCTTTAATAATTTCATTATCTGGAATCTTAAGTGTATATGAGAGTAATTTTATATTATACCCTATTACTCTAATTTGCTTGACTAAAGTACTATGCATTTTATTTAATAAGATAGACACACTTTTATATAAATAAATGTATAAACTCCTCAATGGTAAGATTATTATTTTTTAACCCAAGGTTATGGGAATTAATAAGTATAAATCCCTTTGACTTTGGCTTTAACAATTTTTCAGTTTCTTCGAAAATTAAGGAGGAATTTGAGGAAGTTTTAAGTATATTGCAAAAAAATGTAAATGTAATAGAACTTTGTAGCATTATATCCTATTCAACTCTACGAGATTTAGTAATGAAGGAAATAAAAGTTGAATATGAAGAAAAAATTGATAAAGATTATATTATAAATCACATAATAAACGAAGACAAAGAAACCTTGTGTAAGCTAATAATTCTTAACCCTATCATATTTTTCCATGGAAGTCAAAAAGTTAGAATTTTCTCCGAAAAAATCCTAGGGGACTTATTATGGCTAAGAAAGTTTACGTTTTGCGACAAAGAAAAAATAGCTATAGGACATCCTTCAATACATGTACCTAAAATAGAAATATTATTACTTTACGAAGCTCTAAAGGAGATAATTAATAAGGAACCATTAAAAATAGAATATCCACCATCAATTATTGATTTTAGAGACGTGGTTACAACACAAAACATTTTGTTAGCTGAAATAGGCCAAAGAACTAACGTGGAAGGGGTTACCTCATTATTTGAATTCAAATATAGTATATTAGGAGAGATATATTCACCATATATAACTTTACCATTAAGTAGAAGCTTAAGGTTTTTAAACGATTACTTAATCTCTAACAAAAATTTTCTAGAAAATAGTGATTTACACATATATGTGTTAAACGAAAAAGGAGAATATGTCTTTAAGCGTAAAGACAACTTATATAATTTTCTAGTAAATGAAAATAAAATGAGATTGATAGATATAAACCAGGGAGAGATCTCAAAAGGTATTTTATCTTTTCTAGTGATTGGAAAAAGATTGATTATAAAAGAAACTGATAATAACTTGATTAAGAACCTAGAAAATTTAGGATATGAAATACTTACAGTTAAATCAAAATATCTATTCACAGATCAAAACGGGCCTTATGATTTATTTTTACCTATTTATGATTAAAATTTATTAATGATCATTCAAAAGTATTAAAGTAAGGTGATAATATGGCCGAAAGGAAAGATGAAGCGGAGATTACATCTTTGGGAGATTTAATAAAGGCATTATTCAAATATGATAATTGGTATCTCGGAGGCTTTATAATCGCCCTAATACTTTTTATAATATTTGACGTGATTGCTTTCTCACCGCATTCTTAAATCAAATAAGCAAAATTTGTTAAGATAAGCTATTAAATACCTTTTTTAAACATTAATAATTGTGGTGTCTAATTGCCTAGGGTTAACGTTGCTGCAGACGCTGAAATAATCGAAGAGCTAGAACAAGAGGTTAAAAAGAGAGGCTATACTATGTACGCAATAACTAATATCGCTCTGAAAGCAATACTTGAAATACTAAAAGAAGGGGGAGACTCTGAGACACTTTCCTCATTAGTTGAATATTATAGAACTACGAAAGATTTAGAGATAATACCAGTTACTGTCTGGTATTTAGAAAATTTAGTTAAAATAGCATATTCGGCAGATCAGAAAAAGACTCTCGAAGTATGTGAAACTACTGGTTTACAATTAGCTTCATACTTAAAGACTAAAGCTAATACAATAGCAGACGTACTTGAAATTTACTCTAAACTTAAAGAGATATTACCAGTTAAAGACATCTCAATAAGACAAAATTCCGAATCAATAGAAATAAGAATAACTGGGAGCGGATTCGGAATAGAGTCAACTTCTTGTGCATCATTAATAGTTAAAAAAATCCTGGAAGAATACGGGTTTGAAATCGAAACCCTCACACCATCTCCAGGGGGGATAATTTTTATAAAAGCGAAAATAAAGAAATCATGGCCAACCTAATAACTTCAAACAAGCCGAGGTTATTCTGCAAATTACTTGATGAGTTTCTAAGATGTAATTACTGATTGAGTAAAACTCGTCAGCAACCTCTTTTACTTCCTCAGAGAAATCCCCATGAGGAAAGGCTCCTACACCTATTAACCAATCATCCCCTAATTCACATATTCTTTCTGGCGAAACTCTTTTACCTTCTTCGCTTAAAACAGCTAGCTTGTACTTCTTTTTTAAATCTCTTAACTTTAAACTCTCTATTTGAAGAAAAGGCTCGTCTGAATCCACTGGAACTTTCCCGAATTGGAATAGCTGTTCGATTAAACCAACAAACCTATTATAATTCTTGGGAAGTCTCGTATTACTATTAACATGTATTATCTTACCATCGATCGTATGTATGTAAACCTCACCCTTAATCGGTTCTTCTATGGTTAAAAAGTTTAGTAAAGCTAAATGAACTATATCTGGTCTTCCCCTCTTCTCCCTATTTGGGAGATCTTTCATGGCATGGTAATGAAGAGAAACGTCTAGTAAAGTATACTTAGGATCTTTTCCTCTCCTTCTAGCATTTTTAACTACAGCTGGATGGTTAATTATCTCTAATGGTACTAGCTCTAATGAGGAGTCAAGTAAAATTAAATTAATCTTCATATGACATCAGAAAAAATGTGAAAGTAAAAAACATAAAGGTGTATAAGAGAAGGGCAATCGAACTAATAGAAATGGCAATCGAACTAACCAGACAAGGCGAATACGAGCTGGCCAGAGAATATGTGAACTTAGCGTTAAGATACTCAAGCAAGCTTAAGTTTAAAATACCTAGAAAATATAAAAGATTAATATGTAGAAAATGCCATATTCCTCTAATTATAGGGTTAACTGAGAGAAGGAGGATAAAAAATAAAGTATTAGTGAGAACATGTTTATTATGTGGTTGGGTCAGAAGATACCAGCTTAAAAGAATTGATAAAGAGAGTAAAGGCTAGACATGCGGATGTAAGGATAGGCAAAAACGGCCTGACTGAAGGGGTATTAAAAGAAATAGAGAGAAGGCTTAAAGACCATAAAGTAGTTAAAATAAAAATCGGAATAGATGTAGAAGATAGGAGGGAGTTTGCGAGGGACATGGCGAAAAAGCTAAACGCTAAACTAATAGAGGTTAGAGGATATACATTCATTTTGGCAAAAGAAGATGTACGCGATTGATTTAATAATAGCTAAGGGTCATAGAAACGTTAAAGCTTATCATAAGACTACATTAGAGATAACTAAAGATAACTACTTGACCCCAAGAGGTGATTGTATTATAGGAATTATGAGCAGTAAAGGTGCTAAAGATCTGAATGATAACGTTAAACAGTTAATTCAAAAAGATGAGAGTTATGTATATTGTGTTATTCAAGTAAACGATAAAATAGACATAATACATGGAAGAGGATCTAGTAAATTAAGCCTTACTAATCCTCAGAAAATAATCATCAGGAAATCGGATTTTATTTCTGATTCTACAATTATGATAAAAGCCGATAAGGCTTCAAAAGACATAAGAAGGGACTTAATTGATGAGTTAAGAAAAGGCACCGAAGCAAAGCTATATATCATTGCAAGTGATTCTCCCCTTAAAGATGAAGAGCTCCTTAGAATAATCGTTAACTTTAACCCATTGAGTATTACCAATTCTCTCTGAAGCCTCCTTTTCGTTTTTAGCTAAAATATAAAATATAACATGCCTACATACTCTGCACACTTCCTCTTTAAATTCATCTATCATAGTAGGATTGTCTGCTATGCATAAATCGAACACTTTAGCACGAAAAGGTAAGAGGTGGGCATCATAATTTACTACATCAATATGCCCCTTAAGCTTGTTTAATCTTATTGAATCCTGAAGTAACTTTAAACCATCAAGATTCAGGTCACCAGCCACTACATAATTACATTTTCTTGCCAAATGCATTGCAATGGGGCCATAACCCGTGAAGGCATCAAATAACTTACCACATTCTATCTCACTTTCAAGTCTACTCCTCTCACTAGCCAAAGAAGGGTTGACGTAAACCTTACTTATATCAACCTTAAATTTTAGGCCATCCTCTTTATAAATAGTTTCAGTCTTATATTCTCCACCGGCGAACTCTAAATCATTAATCCTTAACTCCCCACTTACTTTCTTTCTAATAAACACAGTTTTAATATGAGGATTAATACCAATCAGAGCCTTTGCCAACTCCTCTTTATTAACCTCTACCTTGGGAGATACTAATGCAATATCTCCGATAATATAATAACTTCTAACCCCTTTAATTATCTCACTTAATCTAGGAGTCTTTCGCACATAAAAAGTTATAAAAAATCACTTCTTAAACTTGTCCATTTCTGAGCTATGTCCAGCAAATAATGACGCATTAGGATCTATATACTTCTTAGCTACACTAACAGCTATAGCAGCCTGACCAAAACCGACCGCAATTAACGCTAGTTTAGGAGCCCCCTCTTGAGCAGCAATATCACCAGCAGCATATACCCCTGGCAGATTTGTCTCCATTCTAGCATTAACTATTATGTCCCTCCCTTTCATGTTTAATCCCCACTTTAACATATTTCCCAGATCTCCCTTATGACCAATACTTATTATTACTGCATCAACATCTAGCACTTTCTCCTCTTTAGTCCTATTGTCAAATATTACTGCTTGTGTCACTTTATTCCCATCGCCTTTAACTTCTTTTAATTCGTGCCAAGTATAAACCGTGGCTACTTGGAATAATTGCTTAACGCTCCTCTCGTGAGCCCTAAACTGATCCCTTCTATGTATTAAAGTTACTGACTTGGCTATTGGTGCTAACGTTAAAGCCCAATCTACTGCTGAATCACCACCGCCAACAATTAAAACCCTCTTACCCTCAAAATCCTTTTTTCTTCTAACCGTATAGTAAACTCCTTTATTTTCGTATTCCAATTCACCTTTAGCACCTAATCTTGACGGAGTAATCCTGCCAATACCAGCTGCGATCAAAACGGTTTTAGTCTTAAAAGAATTTCCTTTATCAGTCCTTATAACCCACATATTATCTTCAGTTCTCTCAAGCGTATCTGCCCATTCCTTTGATCTAATATCTGGAGAAAACATCTTTGCCTGCTCAATTAAATTCTGGGCTAAATCGTATGCTAAAATTCCAGGGAACCCACCTACATCATAAACCATTTTTTCTGGATACAATGTAACTAGTTGTCCTCCGAGTTCGTCTTGCGCATCTATTAATAGCGCTTTCATGTCCCTTAATCCGGCATAAAAAGTAGCATATAGTCCTACAGGCCCTCCTCCTACAACTATCATGTCATATTCTGGCAAATTTAAAACCCCTCATTTTTTCATTTTGCTTATACTATTTAAACCTTTATGAATGAATTTTATAATGACAGAAATGTTGGACTACTTTGCATTCGTAGTATTATTATACTTATTAGGATTAGTATTACTAATTAGAAGTTGGTTTTTATATTATAGAAAAATAATAAATGCTGCGATAGAATATGTAGGAGATCAGCCGCAACAGCAAGCAATAGTGTTAAAGCCGGGAGAAACTAAAAAGATCTTTTTGAACGGTAAAATAACAATCCTTGTAAATGGAGTGAACCCTTGGTTAACAATTAAATATAATGGAATAAAACAGAAAGTATATAAAGTAAGACTACTAAACCATGTAGGAGAAATTGAATTAATTAATGAAAGTAAAGTGTTCACAGTGAACGTGATTATTTTAAAACCTACGGATAAGTAAATAAAAGGCAAATGAGATTAAAAGTACTAACTAAAAATTCTCCAGAAGCAATAGCGTTCTCTTATGAGTTTAAAAAGCTAGCTAAAGAATTAGGCTTCGAAATAGTCGAATCTCACCAAGATTATACTGTCGTGATAGGAGGAGATGGAACCTTACTTAAAGCTATTAAAGAGAAAAAACCAGTTATAGGCATAAAATTCGGTAGGAGATCTGCATTACTAGACGTAGAACCACAGCATGCTAAAGAAATGCTTTTGCGCCTTAAGAACGGTGATTATAAAATTGAAGATTATATACTTTTAGAAGCCGAAAGTAAATATGTAAACGCAATAGCTTTTAATGAGATCGCCGTTCTGTTCGATAACCCTGAAACCGTTTATGGTAGTATTCACGTAAGTAATAAAAAAATTGCATTTGAGGGAGATGGAGTACTTATATCTACGCCTCAAGGTAGTTGGGCTTGGAGTTATTCTGCTACTAGAACGTTAATCCACAGGAGGCTAAATGCAATAGAGATAACTTTCATGAATTGTATAATACCAGACATAAAAACTCTCATAATACCATCTGATGAACAAATTAAGGTTAAGCTTGAGGACAAAGGAAGGATACAAAACGTAAAAATTGTTGTTGATGGTGAAGTTATAGGTTACTTAAGGAGTAACGAGGATGAAGTTTTAAAGGTTAAAACACATAACGAAAAAGCTAAAATCCTAAGATTCTATTCACAATTAGAAATTGGAGGAACAAATCGTATTTGATACTGGAGCGTTTTTAGCTGGACTGCAAAATTCCTATGAGAAAGTATATACTACTCAAGAAGTGATAGATGAGGTCAAAGACTTTAAATCCATAGAATTATTGTCTTTCGGATTAGAATCTAATAAGATAATAATTCTTCAACCCTCTTCTCAATCCCTTAATATTGTAAAAAAAGAAGCACAAATGATTAGAGAATTTGGATTATCAAAAACGGATATATCAGTGGCGTCTTTAGCTCTAGATCTTAAACCGAGTATTGTCCTCACAGACGATTTACCGTTACAGAATTTGCTTCTTCACTTAGGTATAAAATATATCCCAGTTAAACTTTCAATTAAGATTAGTAAACGCAAATCTTTTATCTATAAATGTGAGGGATGCGGTAGAGAGTATGGTAAATTGTACCCTTCATGTCCATATTGTGGTCATAAGTTAAAGAAAAAAATTAAATATTAAAAACATAACTTATGGCAATTTTACATTATAATTAGAAATCTACTAGACAAATTTATATATTCAATAAACAAAAAGAGCTAAGTAAGTTGCAAATAGAAAGCGAAATTGTTAAATTTGCGAGAACTTTTGGTTTAAACCCTCATATACTCTCCTTAAAATTAAACTTACCAATTAATAGAATTATGAAAATAGTAAATGAAATTATATTAAAATACAACCTATTTTTATTTCCTATAATTCATAGCAGCGAATTTGGATTAAATAAAGCGATAATTTGGTGTGAGAAATCCCTTGTTAAGTATGAAAACGCCAAAAAATTGATAGGACCTTTGGGTAATATATTCAGGGGTGATATCGAAGATAGAAAATTTATGCTTATATTTTATGTTAATACTGATTATTTTGAAATATATAAAACTAAGTTACAGGATGTGTTCTCTAAATTAAATATGCCTTGCGACATACACTTCATTACGGAAATTGACAGATTTATTAATAAAGAAACGTGTTATGATTTTTCTCAAAATAAATGGATATGTAACGAAAAAATTGTAAAAAAAGAGAAAATACCGAGAAAGAACACACTTTTCAGCTTGGATAAAGGGGATGTAGATCTTATAACAAATCTCCAAATAAATCCTCAAATACCTTACTGGAAATCAACACATTATAGGCATATAAAGAGAGTTCTGAAAGGATTTGTGTATACTTTAGGAAATACAAACTACATTATAAATATAAGATATAACGAACCCGCACAGATCATCGACAATCCCTATTTATTATCTGCTATACGTCTTGATAACGGGGAAGTAATAGCTGAATACCATATGGATCTAAACGGATTAAAAGAACTTAAAGGCAAACTCAAAAACCATAGAGTTATAATTTCCGTTAGGGATTTACACTTTGCTCACGGCTTCAGTTTACCCTATGAAGTCTTCAAAGATAATAAATGGGTCTTACCAAAAATAGAGATAGAATAACTATGGACTATAACACCGTGTATCAAAATGCGTTAGAAAAACCTGAGTCATATTGGGCTGAATATGCGAACAGACTTAAGTGGTTTAAAAAATGGGATAAAGTAATAGAAAAAGGGCAATTTACCGCAAAATGGTTTATTAATGGATATAGCAATATTGCATACAATTCAACAGATACTCATAGCGGAAAGGGGATAATATGGTATAGTGAAAATGGAAAAGAAATTGAATTAACCTTTCATGAACTGTCCCAACTCACCCAAGGAATAGCAAAGTTAATGGAAAGTTATGGGGTAAAGAAGGGCTCTAGAGTAGCGATTTATACACCAAATACTATACAAGGAATAGCATCCGTGCTTGCCTCAGCCAGGATAGGTGCAATATATACTATAATCTTTGCTGGCTTAGGAGAAGAGGCAATAAAAAAGAGGATTAGTGACTTTAAACCAGATGTAATTATAAGCGCCAAATATACGGTAAGGAGAGGGAAAAATATTCCTTTATTATTAGACTCCCAAATAACGTTTAGACAGAAGGACGATGATGAAAAGGAGATACAACAATTAATAACTGAGGAAAAGGAAGATCCAGTATCGATAGAGGCAAACGAACCATTAAAGGTAATGTATACTTCCGGTACCACGGGTAAACCTAAAGGAATAATATTACCCCATGGGGCCTGGATGGTAGGAGATTATACTGTGTTCGACCTAATGTTTAACTTAAAACCAAAAGATATAGTACTAACCACAACAGATATGGGTTGGATAACTTTTTCCAGAATTATGTATGGTACATTACTACACGGTTCGACTTTCGCCTTCTTTGAAGGAGCACCGGACTACCCTAGAGACAGATTAGTAAAACTAATTGATGAATTACAACCTAAAGTGTTGTTCACATCACCTACCTTATTACGTACCTTAAAACGTTATGACATAAAACTTCCCAGAGTCGAATTTTTAGCGACTGCCGGTGAGATTTTTGATGAAAAGACTTGGGAATACGCCTCTACTTTTGTTGACAGAATAACCGACGTTTACGGGCAGACAGAGTTAGGCTACGTTGTTGGAATTCCTTATTCACTTGATGGGGTAGAACCTAAACCGGGTTATGCTGGTGTTCCTTTTCCAGGGGTAGTACTTGATACTGTAGATGACCAAGGGAGTTCCGTAATGGGGAAGGACATAGGTTATTTAATATGCAAAACTCCCTTTCCAACACAATTCATTGGAGTATTGAACGATGATGAGAAGTTTAAATCATATTTTTCACGTTTCGGTTATCATGATACTGGTGATCTGGCAAAAATTGATCCTCCTTATGTAAAAATAGTTGGTAGAGCAGATGATATGATAAAAATAGCTGGCCACAGAATTACTACCGGTGAAGTGGAGAACTTATTAATGCATATAGAAGGTATTAAGGAAGTGGCTGTAGTAGGTGAACCAGATGAAATTAAGGGAGAAAAGCTGGTTGTATTTTACGTAGGAAACGTTAACGAGAATAGAATAAGAGAGATTATTAGGGACTCTTTAGGGCCTATTTATGTTGTTGATAAGGTTTATAAAGTTAGTAAACTTCCAAAATCTAAAAGCGGTAAGATAGTGAGAAGAATTTTAAGAGATATAGTGTTAAATAAGGAAATAGATCCTACGATACTAGAAGACCCAGAGGTTGTAAAGGAGATTAAAGATGAGATTTCATGAAAATTTTAGACAATTAGTACCAGTTACGCAGAAATTTATCTATTTAAACCATGCTGCAATCTCCCCTACCCCATTACCGGTGTATTACGAGGTTAATAGATATTTAATTGATGTAATGAGAGTCGGATCAATTACAGTAAATCAAGAGGAAAGTGATGAACTTTTTCACATTAGAGAAAAAATCGGGAAATTAATAAATTCTAGCCCAGACGAAATATCATTAATCCCGAATACCAGTTACGGAATTAATATTGTGGCACATGGAGTAGATTTAAAGGAAGGAGAGAACGTTGTTACAGATAACTTAGAATTCCCGGCAACTGTATATCCTTTTATAAAATTACAAAAGAGAGGAGTAAAAGTTAAAATAGCAAAAGTAAGGCCAGAAACAATAGAAGATGATATATTAAGTGAAACCGATAAAAATACGCGATTAATATCTATAAGCCATGTAAGTTTTAATACTGGGGTAAGAATTGACGTAAAGAAGATTGTCAAAGAGGCTAAAGAATTAGGAGCTTTAGTATTATTAGACATTATCCAAAGTGCTGGAGCTGTAGATATAAATGTAAAGGAACTTGATGTTGACTTTGCAGTTGCCGGAGGTTATAAGTGGCTTATGGCTCCACAAGGGAGCGGATTTATTTATGTAAAAAAAGGTTTAATAGAAGATCCTCCATTTTATGGGTGGAAAAGTAGCTCTAATTACCTAGATTTTGATGCCGAACATTTTATAATGGAAAAAGGGCCTAGAAGATTCGAGATAGGTACAATAGATATAGCTGCAAATCTAGGTCTCGCTAAATCTTGCGAAATAATAGATTCTAACAAAGAAGAGATATTCCAAAGGGTGCTCCAACTATCTGAATATACGATCAAATTGGCGGAAGAAAACAAGTTTGAAGCAATAACGCCTAAAGATAAGAGGGCTGGGATAGTAGTTATAAAAGTTAAAAATCCTAAAAAGGCTTCAGAGTTTCTATTAAGGAAAGGTATAATAGTGTCCCCACGGGGTGAAGGCATTAGGATCTCGACACACTTCTATAATATGGAGGAAGAAATAGAGAAAACTATAGTTGAGATCAAGAATTATCTGAAAGAAGTCTCATAGTATTTTCGAAGGACATTTTAGCCCTTTCTGCCACATCCCTTGGAACTTTAACCTCATAAACTTCATGTTCTAGCGAGTTTTTGATCTTCTCTAGAGTGATCATAGCCATATATGGACATCTGGCACAAGCACAAGCTTCAGTAGTCACTAGCGGATAAAAGACTTTATCAGGGACTTGTAATTTTAAAGCATTAATCATTCCTAATTCAGTAGCCACAATAAACTCCTTGTATTGACTTTCTTTTGCGAACTTAATCATCTGATTAGTTGACCCCACAAAATCAGCGGACTCCAAAACCTCTAAAGGACTTTCTGGATTTAACGCTGCAGCTTGTTCTGCCATGAAATAGACTCCAGCGAAAACTATTATATCAGCATTAGTCTTCATTGCTTTAACGGCTAAATCATATGAATCTCCAGTGAAATCTGATACTAATTGTACACCGTATTCCATATAATTATGACCCAAGATTATTGCATTCTTTTCCCTTTTTAATTTCTTTATTTCCTCAATTATGTTCTGTGAAGCCAGTACCATACATCGAACATATGTTCTGTTAATTAGTGGTTTATAAATTTTATTATTGAAAAATATAATTGTTCCAAATCTTCCATTATCCTAACTAGCATTGAGTAAAGGATATCATCACTTACCTTGTTCACGTTTTTAACGATTCTAATTACATCTAAATACTCTTGAATAAGCGATGGATTAATTATATTTTTCTTCGCTAAATCCCAAATTAAATCTTCACCCTCATTATTACTTACCTTCCTTGATAAATTGAGTATTAACTTATATAATGAGGCTATAGCTTCTCTGATATCCCTTTTAAGTATATCATCTTTTTCGAATTCTTCTAAGGATACTACAGTTCCCCTCTCAATAATCCTATAATATCTCCAAAACTCCTCCAGGCTCATTTTTAAACTTAGAATAAAGAATCTATCGAGTGGTTATAAAGGAATTTAACGGAAAGGGGTTTGAAATAAAAGGAAGAATAGCATTCCTATTAACAATTGCGACTACAGATGTAAGTTTAATACCCGGGATTACAGTAGCTGGAGCTACGCCAGAACTAACACATTTTACCCCTGCAGCAGATGCAGAATTTCTAGTAACCGGAAAATGCTATTCAATAAATACTATCCCAGTAACACCTACCGGAATACCCACACCGGCAATAATAACTAGAGCAGCACTAAATCTTGTTAAAATCCCGAAATTTGTTGTAAATGCTGGAAGCAGAGTGAAACCAAAAATACCATATATTGACCTTGATGGTGAGCCTGGAGGTGATATAAGAAATTTATCTCTTAAGAGAGAAGCTGTAGAGAGGATTATGAGAAATGGAGAACTTTTGGGTGAAGAGCTTTCATTAGACTATGACATTCTCGTTATAGGCGAATCTATACCAGCAGGGACTACCACGGCTATGGCTGTTTTATTAGGGTTAGGTTACGATGCGTTAGACAAAGTCAGCTCCGCATCTCCAGAGAACCCCAAAGAATTAAAAAGAAAAATAGTGCTAAAAGCACTTGAAAATTTACCCAATGATCTGATAGGAAAATTAAGTAAACTCTCCGATCCAATGCTAATTGCTGTTTCTAGTATAACAATTGGTTTTAAAGGAAAAGTAATATTAGCTGGAGGTACACAAATGACAGCAGCTGCTGCTATTATAAAAGAGTTAAATAAAGACAAGTTAAAAGATGTGGTAATTGGAACTACTAAATGGATAATTACTGATCAGACATCAGACATCTTGGGACTTTCTAAGCAAATCGGAATACCACTATTAACCGCTTGGCTAGACTTTTCTAAATCAAAATATGAAGGGTTAAGAGTATACGAAAAAGGATTTGTCAAGGAAGGAGTAGGAGCAGGTGGCGCTTCAATCCTAGCTCTATCTAAAGGCTACACATCAGACGATATACTTAGAAAAGTTGAAGAAATATATTCTGAGTTAACTAAACAGTTATTGTGATAGTAGAGAGCAAACCAGATTTCCTTACCACTAGAGAGAAAATGATAGTCTTGTTGTCATTTACTGACATACCTTTAACAGCTAAGGAAATAAAAGATAGGCTAGGAATAAGAAATGAAAAAGAGGTTTATGAACACTTATATCATATCGCAAAATCACTCAAGAGGAAAGAGAAAAAATTAATAGTTTATCTACCAAGATGCAGAGATTGCGGTTATGTTTTTAACATAGATAAGCCTAAAAAACCAAGTAAATGTCCCAAATGTAAGAGCGAAAACATAGAACCACCACGATTTATCATAAGGTGATTTCTCATGAATAAGACTATATTCGTAGACATGGGAGAAACGTTAGTAAGCTTTACTCCTAAATATCACCAGCCAGTATATTATTTCTTAAAGGAAAGAGGTTATAGAATCACTGAAAAACAAGTATTTAGAGCTATAGCCAAACAACTGGGTAGAGAACATTTTCCAGACCCAATATTGGGAGGATTAACTGAAATAAACTTCAAAGAAGTATTATATGAATTGGGAATACCTCCAAAAAAGTGCTTAATAGAAGAAATGAAAAAACTGAAATTGCTTAGCGACAAATGGGAACTCTATAATGATGTAACCCCTTTCTTAGAAGAGATAAAAAAACTAGGATATAAAGTAGTGATGGTCACAAATTCTACTAGAAGTGTATATAAAATAGTCAGAGATTTAAATCTCTCAATATATCTAGATGATATAATAGCATCTTGCGATTTAGGGATAATGAAACCTCATCCAAGAATATTTAGAATCGGCATCGAAAGACATGGCTTACCAGAATTTCACGTAGGAGATATTTATGAGATTGATTATTTAGGAGCTTTAAGGGCAGGGATAAAACCAATATTACTCGATAGATTTGGTTTTTATGAAGATTTAAAAAACGTGACTAAGGTGAAAAATCTATTAGAAGTGATAAAATTATTAACAACAAAAAACAACTAGAATTAATTTTAGAAAAAATACCGCCACATCCTAAACCCAGATATGAGTTAGAGCAATATTTAACACCCGGCGACTTAGTTGCTACAATATTATGGACTGCATACTTACGCGGTGATATTAAAGGAAAAACTGTTGCGGATTTAGGTTGTGGAACTGGAAAGTTTTGTAGCGGAATCGCAGCGTTAGGAGGATATTGCCTATGCGTTGAAATAGATATAAATTCGCTTAACGTAGCTAAAGAGTTTGTAGATGAAAATGCCGAATTTATAAACGCTGATATACGCTTCCTAAACTTAAGAAAAGTAGATACAGTTGTTCAAAATCCACCTTTTGGAGTAGTTAATAAAGGAATTGACCTTATCTTTTTAGAAAAAGCCCTACAAATCGCAAATGTAGTATATAGCATTCATAAGTCAAATGAGCAAAGCAGAAAAATTATATTAGGAAAGGCTAAAGAGTACGGCTTTTCAGTGGAGGTAATCAGTACTAAATATAAATTAAAGCCATATTACCCATGGCATATTAAGAAAGCTCACGAATTCTTGGTAGATGTGTTCTTGTTCAAGAAATCATAACGTGATTTCACCCTTTAAGATCTTCAATAAGAACTCTTTAACACCTTCGCCATCTTCTTTAGGCAATGTTATATCTGCCATGTTCTTAATCATATCCAAAGCATTTTTTACAGTAACTTTGATATCTGCTACCTGAAACATAGGAATATCGTTTTGACTATCCCCAATAGCCACTATTTTACCCTTAAAACCTAAAGAATTTTTAATGAAAAGCACCCCATGCCCTTTATTTACCCCTCTAGGTAATATCATGGCATCACTCCTATTCCACTCTACTGAAACATAATCGGGAAGACCATCAAACAACTTACTTTCAGCGTTATTTACATAAATTATAACCTCGCCTACACTATAATTAATTCCTTTAGAACTAAGAAAATTTATGATTTTCTCTCTTTCCTTAAACCACTCTTTATTTACTGTTATATACTCTTTACCTTCATAGATCACAATAGCACCATTTTCTATTACCCACCCTGTAGGTTTAAGGCCATTAGCTAAGATATTTAAAAACCTTCTCTCCCTTCCAGTAACTACAAAAAATGGATATGATCTACTAAACTCATTTATAGCCTTAGCAACATCTTCCCTTATTTTAAATCCATCTTTTTCACATGATAGGGTTCTATCGAAATCTGAAACGAAAATGTACATTAAGTAAACTTATATCCTAAATCCTCTAAGATTTTTTTCATTTTCAGAGCATCCCTTTCAAGCTCTGGGCTTTCACAAATTAGCGTGATAGAGATATCTCTCTTAATCAATTCTTCAGCTAAAGGTTCAAAGGGTGGAGTGCCGTTGTCAATCGGAAGATGCTCATCAACATATTTACCATTCCTATAAACAAGTGATTCGAAATGTGAATTAATATGTGTTAATCCTAGTTCTTTAGTAAGTCTATCTATTATTTCACCATAGTTAATTTGTCCGTTTTGCCTAGCAAAAGTATGAGCCCAATCAATATAAGGTATTACTCCCTTGATTTCTTTAGAAATAGAAATAACCTCATCAAGCGTTCCGAATGCTGTCTCTTTTGCCATTGTCTCAACACCAAACTTAACATTTTTTATCCCTTGAGATCTTGCAGTGTCTACAACTTCTCCTAACTCAGACTTCACTTGCTGATAACACTCCTCGGGTTTCATTTTACCGTAAAACGCTATATGTATTGCAATAGCGTCGGCCCCCATTCTCTCAGCCCTATCTGCAGTCTCAAGAATTCTCTTTTTAGAAGCTTCTACTTTTTCCTTCTCTTCAGAACATAAATTAATAAAATACGGAGCGTGAGCTGAAAGTCTAACTCCTAATTCTTTAGCTAATTCCCCAACCTCTTCAGCCACTTCAGGCTTCATTTTCACTCCTTGCACAAATTCCACTTCCATTGCATTGAGCCCTAGATCTTTAACAGTCTTTATACCCTCTTGAGTGCTTTTCTTTTTCGCAGAATGAGGTATTCCTGCTGGTCCTAAATAAATCTTTACCATATGATATAAGTTTACACGTTTAATTTTAAAAGAAATTACCTTACAACATTTGTTATCATCGTTGCCTTCTCTTTCAATAATCTCTCATTATCCCTTATAAGAATCATTACTGACTGCCTTAACACTCCCTCATCAAATTGCTCAGTAGTATTAGCCTTTATCTGATTCACCAAGGAATCAATTATGTTATCTAAGTTAATCTTAGAGAACGATGTATTTAATTCCCTCACTATAGCAGAAATATATACCATAACGCTCTCATAATTGTTGTTTTTATTTTTAAAATCTTCAACCAGCTTAGTAATATACTTATTAATCTCCTCTCCAGCTTCATTAATGGCATCTATTATAACATTCTCTATAATCTTCTTGTACTCATCAATACCACTAGATGTAAAGGTTATAGTATCGACTAGCAATGGAGCGCGCTTGAATAATGCCTGAGATAGAGAGTTTAGTATTACATCCCTTAATCCGTTTCTTACCTCGTCTGGTATTTCAACCTTACTCTTTGACTCTGCTACAACTACCTTAATTCCTAGTTTTTCTGCTAAGAATTCTATTAATGTCTTGGCTACTATTCCATTCTCTTTAAACTTCTGTGCAGCAAGAGGACACAAGGTTATTAAGAAGGGGTATTTAGAACCTAAAGCCCTAGCCATCATATCTGCTCTCTTCCCTAAATTCTTTTCTAAGATTGCACCAGAACATCCTTCCACTTTCTTAACCCTAAACCCTAGATCATTAAGTCTCTTTATAATCTCGTTAGCGTAAGATGCAGAGAAACAAGCTACATGCAAATAAATCTCCTCACCATTCCCCTCTACTTGTATTGATTTCAGTAACCTAATTTCTATTGGGGTCACTGTAAAACTTATCCTAATTCCTCTTAAGCTCGCGAAATCTCTATACGCTTCAGAGAACGTCTTATAATCCTCTGGTGCTATGGTTATTATTTCTAATGAATTACTTATCTGATCTAAATTCTTAGATATCTTATCTTGTAACCTTTCTCCACCGCTTATGTAATCTAAAAATCCGCTATCACTAGTTGTCCCAACGATCTTGGCCTTAATTCCTAACTGTTTTAATAATTTAAGTGCAGTTATGGCTACCGAGGGATTCTCGGCCAAGTACCTACCCACCCATACTACTATATCGCTGGTATTATCGTTCATTGATACTATATCTGGGTCTTGAAGTAATGGGATTTCTACTGGAGGTTCTTCTTGGACTTTTCTAGCCACTATACTATTTAACTTAAGTAAGAGTGATGAAATAGGTATTTTAGCTGGGCATACACCGTCACATAGACCACATTTATGGCAACCGGAAATCTCAGCTATCGCCTCATCACTGATATCTACTGAACCCTTAAGATGATAGTAAGTTATAGCACCCTTAACGAAATCAAACATTCCTTTAGGTGCGTAGGGCATTTGAGGGATTAACTTAAACTGAGGACAAACAGTTACACACATAGCACAATCAATACATTTAAGTGCATAATCCGTAAATACATCAAGGTATCTTTTAACAGCAGTAAATCCGGTTACTTCTCCACCAGGCGAAATCGCCTTAGCAAAACCGATTCCAAACCTAAATCTTAAAGCCTCTTGTTGTTTGCCAACTATTTCTAGGACAACCTTACCTCTCTTTTTAGGATCAAAAACTTTACCGGGATTGAAAAGCTCCTCTGGATCCATTTCTTCCTTATATTTCTTTATGACCTCATACCTATCTATTCCTAATTGCTGGAAAGTTCTCCCCATAGCCGATAATCTATTTTTAGCATATTTATGTGCAAAAATCCCTACAGATAACAAAGAACCTCCGACTTTTATGAAGGCATCCATCATTAAGGTGTTCTTAGCCAAATCATAGATTAACTTCTTATCTTCTGGCTTCAAAGTAACTTCGGTAAATGCATTTACAAGTAATACTTCCCTTTTTTCCAAATCTATATCTAAATCAAATTTATTAATTAGATCTAAAGATGAAGTATCTCCCCCCAATTTTCCTAAGAAGCTACTAAGTTCGTTTACTAATTGAGGCAATTGAGTATAATGTATTAAACCGTGTTGATGTATCAATAATCCACTCTGTCTTAAAGCTGCCACAACACCGTGATTAAAAGACCACCACCCAGTCCATTCTCCTTCCTGGATTTCTGCATTAAACGTTTGCGCTATCTTATATGCTTTAGGCTCTACAAGGGTAGACCTAGTAGACGGATACATTATAATCATGTTCCACTTTCCAGGCTTTAATTTGGCATTGAAATTCCTATACAAATAAGTAGAAATTAAGGGACCTCTAACCTGAACATGCCATGCTGGAATTACCTCCCTATAAAACTCTCCTATTGCTTTAAAGGCTTCGTCAAATGTATTAAATGACAATACTAGGGCCTCTGTGGGAGCATATTTCCTCAGCCTTATCCCAGCTTTAACAATAATTCCAGTAGTACCCTCAGCACCGCAAGCTAGTGCCAGATTCCCTCCTTCAAGTCTAACCAATTCACCTTTAGGGTTAACCATTTCTACAAATGAAACATTATCAGAAATGAAACCATATTCATAAGATCCTATTCCTAATGCGTCGCCAGCTATTCCGCCACCTACAGTAGAATCGTAAGATGAGGGGAAAGTCCTTAATTGCAACCCCTTAGGTTGGGCAGCTAAGTCAACAAGTTTCCATGTAGCACCAGGTTCCACAATAGCTTGAATATTAACCTCATCAATTTCTACTTTATCCATCTTTGAAAAATCTACTAATATTCCCCCATCTACTGTTAAAGCATTACCATACCTATTAGTACCTCTACCGTAAGGTGTTATAGGGACTTTATACTTTAACGCAATTTTAACTAAGTCTATAACATCTTCAACTGATGTGGGATAAACTACATAATCGGGAATAAGATCTAGTTTTAAGCCCCCAGACCATACTAACTGTGGAACAAATCCCATATCTGCTGAGTGTGAGAATCTCTCAGTAATATTATCAGAAAAGTTGTTACCAAACCTTGTTTCTAATTCCTCTCTTAAGCCCACTATTCATCGCCTCACTTTTAATTATCCCTATTAATTTTACCTCCTAATATTCTTTTATTAAGGATTTCGTTATATTTTTTAATCATAATAGTTACTCAATACTCCACATAAAATTACAATACTTTTATTCATATTTTTTTAAATTTTCTATTAAAATTTAAATTTCTAAATTATATTGATATATTATTTATACCAATCTCCTCCTCAAGTATTAAATTGTTGGAATAAAGTTATTAGAGATAAGACAAATAAGCATCTATGAACGAGGTATTTATCGCACTTATATCAGTATTCCTAATAAGCCTCGTATCTAATATCTTACCTTTCGCTGGAGCCCCTTACACACTAGTTGCAACGTACTTCTTATTACGCATAGGAATTAACCCTATTCACGTTCTTATATTTATAATTATATCTGGAATTGGGGCGGGAATTGCTAAGACGTTCACTTACTTATTAGGCATAGGAGTAAGAAAACCACTAAGTAAGAACAAGAATTTGCCTCTTCTTAAAAAATTTATGAACTCAAAATATTTTCCTATCATACTTTTCATTCTAGCAATTTTACCCGGATTACCACTAGATGATTATTTATATATAGGAGGAGGAGTGATCAAGTTCTCGTTACTACATATGTTGAAAATAACAGTACCAGCTAAGATATTTAAGAGCGGGATAGAAATACCATTAGAATTACTAGGAGTAATAAAAATAAGCTCTTTTTTAGGGATAAGCCCTACATTACTAACAATTATATTTACTATAGTTTTCTTAATTTTAGGAATTGTATTAATAAAAATAGACTGGGAAAAAATTTACTTAACTGTTAAACAAAAATACTTAAACCATTATTTATAGTATATGAAAATCTTCACCTCAAAAAAATTCGATGTCGAAATCTCTGAGTTTCAGCTACCTAACGGTAAAAAAGTAGAAAAAGCTTATGTTAAGCATAGAGGATCAGTTGTAATAGCCCCGTTTCTTGATAGAGAGAAAATAATAATGATTAGGCAATATAGACCAATAGTGGGAAAATGGCTTTATGAATTACCAGCTGGCACAATAGAGGAAAATGAGAGTGAAGAAGAAACCGCTAAAAGAGAACTAGAAGAAGAGATTGGATATAGACCTAATAAAATATTTAAATTGCTTGATTTCTTTGTATCGCCGGGTGTTACAACAGAAAAAATGCACCTCTACATTGCAACTGATTTAATAAAAACTGAGCAACACCTAGAAGAATATGAGGTAATAGAACCCTTTATTACAACTTTAAACGATGCTCTAAAAATGGTAGAAGAAGGGAAAATAGAAGACGGAAAAACTATGCTCAGCCTACTGTTTATTTTAAGAAAATATCAAGTGATCCTATCTCTCCTGTAATAATAGGTTCTTCTTTTACTATCCACTTCCTAGCTTTGGCTTCTCTCAACTTCTCGACAACGTTTATCCACTTAGCTAAATCTGGAATCTCATAAATTACAACAAATTCATAATCAGCTATCCCGAACGAGTAAGTAGTATATGATCTGATACCTTCATTATCGGGGTGAAGTGAAGCCATTTTAATATGTTCACCCATAATTTCCTTTCTTTCCTCGAATGGGAGTAAATACCAATCTGGAGATTTTTTCATAGGATAGGCAACAAAATACTTAAAAGGCTCTAATCTGAGCAAATTTAATATCTCCTTACCTTTTTCAACATAAGGTGAAGGCTTGTAATAGGAAAATAAAGTTATAGTTTCCCTTAAAAGCCCCTTAAATATAGAAATGATACTGTATCTAAAATCGTTTAATTTTTCCGTAGAATAATCAGAAACCCAATATACTAGATCTCCGTCATATCTCAATGAGTTATATCTCTTTATAGAAACTAGCTCTTGCTTAAACTTACTTTCCATTTCAATCAATTTGCTTATGTAACTGTTTCTACTCTGCGAATCTAGGCTCCACCATTTTTCGTCAAACTTAAACTCACTCACAAACATGAAAAGTCCTCTTTGCATATTTTAACCTCACATCAGTAACTATTATATTATGAGGCTAATAGGCGTAATCCATTTACCTCCATTACCTGGCTCATATAAATATTCTGGTAATTTTGAAGAAATAATAGATTTTGCAATAAATGAAGCAAAGAAAATAGAAGAGGGAGGGTTTGATGCCTTAATTCTAGAAAACTTTCACGATAATCCTTTTAGAAAAAGAGTTAGGAGAGAAACCTCAATAGCTATGGGAATAATAGCAAGAGAGGTTAAAAAGAGTGTAAGTATAAAGGTAGGAATTAACTTGCTTAGGAACTCTACTTATGATAGTGTTGTAATTGCAGGACTTACCGGTGATTTCGTTAGAGTTAACGCCTTATGCGAAACGATTTCCTCGCCAGAAGGAATTATAGAGCCAACCGCAGTAGAGGCATTTGAGGCTATGTTCTATCTAAAAAAGAAAATTACTATTTTAGCAGACATTTTCGTCAAACATGCCAGCCCTTTACATCAGAGAAACATAAAAGATGTAGTGTTAGATTGTATAGAAAGAAATGGAGCTGATTACCTTATAGTAACAGGAAGTAGGACAGGGGAGGAAGTGGACTTGAAATTACTGAAAGAAGTAAAAAGCTACTCTCCAGTCCCAGTTTGTATAGGGAGCGGAATTACTTCAGAAAACATTTCAAAATATATGGCCGATTGTTTCATAATTGGCACTTATTTAAAAGATAACAATGGTAGAATAAATTTAGAAAAGGTGAAAAGAATTGCAAACGCCTATAAGAATTTATATAACCGGTAAACCTGGTGTAGGTAAGACTACACTACTTAACACCGTAGTAAATAAATTGAGAGAGAAAGGAATTAAGATAACTGGATTTTACTGCCCAGAAGTAAGAGAAGGTAGAAGCAGGGTGGGATTTAAGATAAAGAGCTTCACATCAGAAACTGAAGACTGGCTAGCAAGAATAGACATAAAAAGTGAAGTCAAAATAGGAAAATATTATGTTACACTTAGGAAAGAAACAGTAGAAAAATTAGAGAGTGAGATATTCGATAACCCTAAACTAATAGCAATAGATGAGATAGGACCAATGGAGCTCAGCGTTCCCACACTAAAAGAACTAATTTATAAAGTTATTAATTCTCAATATCCAGTGTTAGCAGTGATACATAGAAGCCTAAAATTAAATGGGCAAATTTATGAATTGACTATAGATAATAGAGAGATAATCAAAAAGAAAATATTAGAAGCCTTAGAACGTATTACGCTTGATAAATTATAAATAGTTACAAATATTAATCATGTACAATGGATAACGGATTAAGACATAGGATACTTTACTTGATTTTGGCTTCTGTAATGCTTTACTCCCTTATAGTTCTCGGTTTTAAAAAAAGTGTTATAAATAATCCCTTTCAGTCAGCAGTTATCTCCCTTTCCTTCTTTTCAGTAATTGCAATAATTATTATAACTCTCTACCCAGAGCTATTGGATCCCAACAGAAAAATATCCACTATAGACGATTATATAATGATAATATCTTCTGCTACATTTACTATCGTAAGTATTAGCCTTATTGACTCATTCGGAACAGATGATATGGAATACATTTATGAAGCATTAAATAATCTCTTTAGCGGTAAAGATCCATATACTGCATTTTACACACCTTATGGGGTTTGTCCCACCTATACAATATACGGTACTGTAGCTCATAATTTCGTATATCCACCGCTCTCCTTTATAATCTATATTCCGCTTTACACAATAATAAGGTTATTAAACCTTCCAGCGTATACACTCAATATTGAAAATGTATTATTTGACATTATACTAGTACTATTGATTTACCTAGAAGGAAGGAAAAAAGAAGATCCTTTCGTTCTATTGCCAGTAATTTTCCTATACGTACTTACAACTGTTTCTATCCCTCCATTTTACGGAGTAATTGCCGTAATTCCAGCAGTATTTTTACTTTTATCTTATCTTAATAGTAATAAAATAGGTGGTATAAGCCTAGCCTTAGCTACTTCATTTAATCAGCTATCATGGTTAGCTTTGCCCTTTATATTAATATATAAATCAAACTCTTTATATAAGGGAAAAATTAAGGCTTTTCTCAGCAGTAGTTATATGAAAAGTTTTCTTATAACACTGTTAATTACTGATTCACCATTCTTACTTTGGAATTCCAAAAGCTTTATATATAGCGTGATAACTACAGACTCAAACACTATCCCAGTAGGGCAAATAGGATTAACGGTTTTCTCGTATTCTGGATTATTCCAATTAGAACCATGGTTTTTCGATTTATCCTTAGCGATAGTAATGTTGTTATTAATTTATTTCTATATGAAATTCTTTGAGATAGTAAAGGAAAGCTTATGGGTCTATCCTTTAATCTTAAGTTGGTTCCTATGGAGAACTTTAACAGAATATTTCTTCATATGGATACCTCTATTATTCGTCTCGTTATTTAGAATGAATGAGTTTAAGTTACCGCCAATAAGAATTAATTTAAAGAAGGATATCCTCTTACCGCTATTTCTGGTAATATTTACTTTGAGTACTTTGGGTGTATACGCACATATAAATTACGTTCAAAATAATCCTATTAAGATAGAATCCGTTTATGTATTAGGAAATCCTCCGTATTCAGCGATTATTATAAAAGTTAAAAACGTAAAGAGCTACCCAGCTAATATAACACTTGTTAGAGTCTCATTACCAAATAATTTAAATATGGTATGGAATTTTACATCTACATGTATTCCGCCAAATTCTAGCTCGTTGATATTTGCATATGCACCATATCAGAACATGACAATAAATTCTACAGTATTTACAGTTCAGGTTTATTCTGATTATTATTTCTCATCGTATAAAGTTAATACTACTACACTCACATAATATTTTGATGATGCCAGATTACGTGAGGGAAAAACTCACTTTAAATTTTCAAACAGTAAGTCAATACCTCATAAAGAGGTTAAGGGAATATTTTGAAGAGAGTAAAAAAGATGGAGGTGTAATAGGCCTAAGCGGTGGAATAGATTCATCTGTTACTACATACCTTTTGTCAAAAGCCACGGACAATTATTACGTACTCCTTATGCCTTCCTCATCAACCCCCCAAAAAGACATCGAAGACGCAATAAAAGTTATCAAACTCATAGGCGGCGAGAATAAATATACAATAGTTAATATAGATGAAATTGTTAAAAATTTTGTTGATAAAGTAAATACTACAGATAAAATAATAATAGGAAATATAAAAGCTAGGGTAAGAATGATCCTACTCTATGCCTTCGCCCAGAAAATGAACTACTTAGTAATAGGAACTGGAGATAAGAGCGAGTTGATGTTAGGTTACTTTACTAAATACGGAGATGGAGGAGTTGACGTTTTACCCATAGGAGATTTATACAAAACACAAGTGAGAATGTTAGGGGATTATCTAGGACTACCTAAGGAAATAGTTAAAAAGCCCCCATCACCAGCTTTATGGGAAGGACAAACTGCAGAAGGAGAAATAGGATTAGATTATGAGACAATCGATTCAATTCTTTACCTTAAATTTGAGGAGATGTGGGATGAGGAGAAAATATCTGAAGTGACTAAAACTCCTACTGAGAATGTTAAAAAAATAGTTTCAATGGTTAAAACATCGCAACATAAAAGATTGCCACCAGAAATCTTTAGGTTAAGTGGAAGAGCGATAAATTCTGATTGGAGGTATCCGAGGCAATGGGGTTAAAAATTGAATTAGCACAAATAAGACCTAAACTCGGAGACGTAAATTATAACTTAGAAAAGCATATAGAAATTTTACAAACATCTAGTGCAGATTGCGTAATTTTCCCAGAGCTCTCTCTCACTGGTTACGTACTTAGAGACCTAGTTTACGAAGTTTATAGAGCCAGTGAGAATGCTTTAGAGAAAATCAAAGAATTGAGCAAATGCGCTGTAGTCGGACTTGTAAAGGAGGTGAGGCCAGGTATTTTACGTAATACAGTTGCCGTAATAATCAACGGAAAGGTAGACTTCGTATACAAATTCTATCTTCCAACATATGGTTTATTTGAAGAGAGGAGATATTTTCAACCTGGGGAACCAGAAAAAGATTTGAAGATATTTAACTATAAAGGGATTAATTTTGGAGTAATAATTTGTGAAGATGCGTGGCATTACGAACCGGTTGAAGCAATTTCATTAATGGGCGCTGATGCAGTGTTTATACCCGCAGCTTCACCCATGAGGAGGCTATCAACCAATTTAGCAATAAAAGATAACTGGGAAGCATTACTAAAAGCACATTCAATTATTAATGGCATTTGGTCAGTATTTGTTAATACGGTAGGAAGCCAAGAAGAAGAATTCTTTTGGGGAGGATCTATGGTTGTATCACCGCTAGGTGAAGTAAAAGTTTCGGCAAGGCTGTTTGAAGAAGATAGGAAATTATTTGAAATTGAATTAGACGATGTTAGAAAAAATAGGTTTTTCAGCAGTTTTAGGGATCATAATAAAATGTTTCATGACGTTTTATATAAGCTATAAGTTTATTTATTTCATGGTCAAAGTATATTTAAATGATCGTCTCTCAAAAAATTAACATAATGAGTATTATACTTATTTTGATAATTATAATATTTCTATTAATTTCTATTTACAATCCAGTTTTCCTTATCCCAGCAATTGGAATTTCACTGTTTCATGGTCTATATAATAAGACTTTTCTACCCATTCCATTCTCATTAATACTAACTCTAATATTAGGATTACATAATTATTACTTTTACCCCTTCGTAATATTAGCCCTTTTAGTATTCCTCCTATTCATCCTTTATATGGACAAAATGTATCGTTTTCCTTTTAAATAATTCAGTTTTTAAAAAAGAAAATAATAAAAAACTATATAAAATCGCTTAGAGTTAAAGCAATATAGTCATACTTAATCATATGAGCATTACAAAAATAGATGAACTAATCAACTTGCCGGGTTGGGAAACAAGAAAGAAAATATTAGAACTATTAAATGATGGCCCTAAAACAGCATATGAATTAGCTAGAGTATTAAATATGAACTATTCCACAATAAGATATCATTTAGAGTTACTTAATAAATTCGGACTAGTAAACATTAAGAAGGGAAGGAAGTATTACTATGAACTGACAAGAAATGCCAAAATTCTTATGTCAAGTTAGCAATATAATACTTTTTAAATTCTCCTTATAAGATATAATACATGAAGTGTTCAACAGATGACATAAGAGATATTAGAGGTTTCAATTTTTTAATTGAAAATTGTGATACTGATTACCTATTAAAAAAGTTTAATGAGTACAGAGAACTGTCTAACTCCTCAAATAAAACGTATATAGTAAGATTAGCTGAAAGTAATTATTTCAGGTTTGAAGTCATAATGATACCACAAGGGCCCACACTTCTTTCAATTTCTACCAGCAGAGGAACAAACAATATCACTCTAAGAGATTTCACATTACTCAACGAGTTAGCAAAGCTCAGCTGTTGCGCTTATAATAATGAAGAGTTGAAAAAATTGTTTGAAAACTTCCTTTCTACTCAACAGACTGCGGAATCAGAAGTAATAGATTTAATGGAGAAAAAGGAAGAAATAGAAGTTAATGAGACATGTGAAGGGGTTGAAAAGAACGAGTTCAAGCTACCTGAGGAAACTCCAGGAAAGTGGAGCTCCACAGAGCTACTTTATACTGATAGACTTTCATTGAAAGCGTTAGCTGGACAAGCCAAATTTATAACAATATCAACGGAAAGGCCTCAGAACTCAATAAAGTTTACGTCATTTGAGAGACTAAGAAGTCTTTGCTGCTTTACTAATTTAATACTAGCAAAACTTCAACAATGCAAAGGGTTGGAAGAGGCGTTAAAGCCATTATTAGAAGTTGAGACAAGGAGAAGGAAGAAAAGGAATGAGTGAAGAGCCAATACCAATTTATGCTAATGGTTTCTTTAATTTCAGTAGAGATGGGAAAGTAACACAATTTACAATATTTTACTATAATGATGAAAAACAGTATTACGCATCTTTAGATAGGAGAGCTTTAAGAAAAGAATTGTTAACTATAAAGAGAAATTTACAGTATTTCTTAGATCAAGAAGAAATAACTATAAACGGTAGAAAGGTTGACGCAAAAGTTAAATGGGTTAAGATAGGGTTATTAACACCATCAATCCCGTTTATAGAGTTCATCGTAGTATTTAGCGGTGAATTAAGGAAGGGAATAAACATATACAGAAATGTTTATGAAGAAGAAGTGACAGAATATCCATACGAAGCTACTTGGGTTTTACCTGGAAAGGTTATCGAAGTTAAGTTAGAGGGAAGAGTAAAAGTAAACAAAAACATTGTCAGATTAAAGGTAAACAAAAACGAAAAAGTAGGTGGAGAAGAGGAAATAAAGTTTCTACTTCTTTAGTGACTCTATCTCCTCAGCTAACTTAATATCTAAGTCAGTAAGCCCTCCTACATCATGGGTCGTCAGTTGGATAATAACTCTATTATAATAAATGCAAATATCAGGGTGATGGTTCATAGAATCTGCTATAGGCTCGATTTTGTTCACGAACTCTACAGCTTCCTTAAAATCTTTGAAAACGAAAGTTTTCTCTAATACTTGTCCTTTTAAACTCCAACCTTTATGTTTTGACATAAATTGTTCAATTTCTTTTTGGCTCACTTTCATAAACCTACATCACGTTCACACTACTTAAACTTTGTTTTAAAAGAAGTCAGCACTTAAAGGACTCTTCACTTTTCTGCCTGGGGAGTTCTCATCACTTTAACTCTGTAGACATTCTTTTTATCATAGTATATATTAGGGGTATTAATAGTATCGCAAACGCTATTGCCAATCCCCAAGCTAAGGTTTGTAAAATTGAGGTTATGTTAGCAAAAGGCTGTACAATTATTGCTATCGCAATTAATATGAAAATTGTGTAGAGTAAGAATTTACCATAAGTTACTATAAATGTTGAATTAGGGTCACTCTTAGAAATGCTATCTAAAGCTTTATCAATTATAGTAAAGCTGAAAAGCAACACTATTGAACCTATTAAAATGTCATAGAACAAATAAGAGCTTATAAAGGGAACCCAGTCAAATATTGCTAAAGTGGCAGCTATGGTAATAATTACAGCATATAATCCAAACTTCAACACTCCTAATATTGTAGTTACAAAGGGGTCTTGAGAAGTGATTTGTTTACCCATGTAGTCTACTAAAACATTAACAAGGGTGATACCAAGTGTTAACAAAAGTATTGCACCAGCTAGATAAGGTAAGTATGTCGCAATAATAGTTACGTATTTTGTAGCTGGGCCTAAATTAAGCACTGAAAACGCTATTGCTAATGAAATTAGGACTATTAGAGCCTTAATAGTCCCAGCAACAAGACTTGCACTTATATGAACAGTTGAATGAGAGAAAACACCTCTTAATATTCTATCAACGATAGCACTTACAACATCAGCTACAATATACCCTATTACAACAATAACGATGAACAAAATTATTGAAGGAATAGCATTTATTATTTCTACCCCTAAATGTGTTAAAGCTTGCGATATGCTTGGGACTTGAGATGGAGTGGACGAAGTTACATTCACGAATTGAGCTAGAGCAATCATATGTTAGCATTCTCTTTCTAGTATAAAAAATTTGCTAATTAACTTTCACTTTGCTCTAATATTTTTTCTATTTTTTCCAAAATTCTAACTATTTTCTCATTCTCTTGCTTTAAAATTGAAAGCCTAGATTTTAACTCAGAAGCTTTTTGTAACTTCTCTATAATATTTTGAGGATTTTTACCTAAATATTTACTCTTTAATTTTCCATCCTCCCAATATCTTAAATAGTAGTACTTATTACCCTTAATAACCTTCTCTTCTAGGTGACCATTCGGTAATTTTTTTATTTCTTCCGATATTTTTTCTATTTCCTTATCTAATAATCCCTTTCTTTCTTCTAAGTCCTTAATCTTTTCCCACAACATAAAACCTCACCTTTACAGTATTTATCCTACGTTACACCTCCTCATCATACTCTAATTGCATGGCTTCTTCTAACGCCTTCACTATCTTTTCCTTATCTGCTACTTCTATAGTCTTCCTGATTCCCCCAGCCCTTCCTCTATTAACAATCTTAACCTTTATAATACCAAACATATCAAGTTCAGAGATGATGTCGGAGAATCTTCTATATGATAAAGGTTTTTGTTTGTATTGACTGCACAAATCTGAATAAACTTTGTGAGCTGAAACTACGTCTTCAGCCCTAACTGCAGCCATTAAAGCTAATTTGTAATGAAATGGTAAAGCCTTTATGGCCTCTATTAGCCTCTCTTGCTCGTATTCTATTATAGCCCTATCTACGTGCTCTTTCCTTATAATACCTTCTCCAGAAGCTAATTGTGCAGCCCTAAATAATAAATTCACAGCCTTTCTCGCATCACCGTGTTCTCTAGCTGAAATTGCAGCTATGTAAGATAAAATTTCGTCATTATAAGATCCTTTGTATAACCCATATTCCGCATATATTGATAAAATATACTTTAATTGCTCAGCGTCATAGGGCTTAAAGAAGATAGTAGGACCTAATGATGATAAAACCCTGGGTTCCATATAATCTCTAATATTAATATCATTACTTATCATGATTACTGAAACGTCAGCATCAACTCTTAATAATTGATAAAGGACAATATCCCCTCCACGCCGTTTAATTAAAGTATCAACCTCGTCCAGGTAAACTAACGCTTTTTTACCTCTCAGTTTCTCTTTAATTTTCTCTATATATTCCCCTAAATTTATACCATGTTTAGGAACATCTATATATGTTAACTTCTCTGTTAAAGCTGAGAGAACTGCTTGGGGGGTACCTCCAACCTCTCTACAATTAACATAAGCCTGCACAACACCCTTATAATCAGGGTCTTCACTCTTGACTTCCTCAATCTCATTGAGCATGTATGTAGCAACAAAAGTTTTCCCCGTACCGGTGAGACCCAAAAACAATGTCGAAAATTTAACGTTATTCTTGACGAAATATCTTACTGCTATTGCCACCTCCCTGAGGATTTCTTCTCTAAATGGGATCTCCTTAAAGACCGATAGAGGATCTATGAACACTCTGGGATTTTTAATAACCTCCCCTATACCTCCCTTTAATGCCTCTCTAATAGCCACGCTATTTTCTTTCGTTTCCTCTGTTATTTTGGTTTTCAATAATTTCTAATGGTGTTACCATTAACCACTTAATTTTGGGAATACTAGTGAAATTCTATTAATAACTATCAAACTAACTACAAAAGACAAAGCAATTTAACCCCCCAGTTTTACAGTATTTTTCCTCTGTTTCATCAAACTTACGTACCCTAATTTTACAATTCCACAAAATTTTTTGATGCCATATAAAAATTAAATTCATGCGTTATACCTAATTTAACTATTGTATAACAACGATGTATATACACTGTAAATTTCCTCCGTTTCCTATGAATATTAAAGGAGAGAAAAGAGAAATTTGTTTGTATAAAATATGATGTTCCTTTATTCTTTCAACCTACAAACAGAGGAAAAAAAGTGGGGGTGTCTAAAGGTTAGGGTACGTAAGTTTATTGAAACAGAGGAAAAATACTGTAACTTAAAACGTATCTATAATTTCTATTAAAGCACGTGTATATTCTTTAGTGCCTAATGGTTGAACTCCCATAAACCTGGCAATATCTTGTGTTACTTTCTTCTGTTTTATTGCCTCGTTAATAGCTCTCTCTATATAGTTTGCTGCCTCATCCCATCCCATAAACCTTAACATCAGTTCACCAGCTTTTATTATTCCAGTTGGATTTGCTACATTTTTGCCAGCATATTTAGGCGCAGTTCCGTGGATTGCCTCAAACATACCTCCAGAATCTCCTATATTCGCCCCTCCTAACATTCCTATATTTCCTACTAAAGCACCTGCTGCATCAGATATATAGTCACCGTTAACGTTAGGTGCTAAGATTATGTCATATTCTTCTGGGCGTATGATAATCTGTTGGAACATATTGTCTGCGATTCTGTCATTTATTATTATTTTATCATCAGCTTTAACTCCCCGGTTAACTTCTTCCTCAGTTACAACATAATTTCTAAACTCTTTTAATGCAACTTCATAAGCCCATTCCCTAAAGGCTCCTTCAGTGTATTTCATCACGTTCCCTTTGTGCATGATTGTTACTTTTTTTCTCTTATGTTCTATTGCGTACTTTATAGCAAGCCTGGTAATTCTTTCGGTTTTATATTTACTTATAACTTTAATGCCAATTCCAGTATCATCCTCTACTTCCACTCCAAGTTCCTCTTTCAAGAATTTCCTAATCTTCTTTGCTTGTTCGCTGTCAAACGGATATTCTATTCCTCTGTATAGGTCATCCGTGTTCTCTCTAAATATAATCATATCAACTTTTTCAGCGTTCTTAAGAGGGCTTTCAATCCCGGGGATGTATTTTACTGGCCTTATGTTAGCGTATAAGTCTAACATTAACCTTATTGCAACATTAACGGATTTCCAACCCTTACCTACAGGTGTTTCTAGAGGTCCTTTTAATACTACGCGGTATTTTAATAACATATCTTGAGTTTCTTGTGGGAATCTATTTCCAGTTAACTTTTCTGCCTTTTCTCCCGCATAAACCTCAAACCACTTTATCTCCCTTGAACTCCCATAAGCTTTTTCAACAGCCTTATCTATAACCTCTGTTGCAGACCTAGTAATTTCTGGTCCTATTCCGTCTCCTTCTATGTATAATATTATTGGCTTGTTTGGCACTTTCCATTTTCCATTTTCAAAGGTTATGGGCTCTCCATCGGATGGTTCTTTTAACATCGAATATACTATGTTAGTACGTCCTTTTTAGTGTTTTGTGAAAAAAGTTTTAAACTTTAGAAACTGTGTAATGTTGATGTGGTATTCTCTATTATTTTTAATTCTAACCCTTACCTCATCAGCATTACCAATAGTTATGAATTTAAATTATAGTGTCTTAACTTCAGCATTTAACGGACAGGTTTACGTTACGATAGTAGTTCCTCCTAAAAACTTAGAATTACTCCAGTTATATGTTCAGCAACATATAGTACTTAATAAGACTCAAGTAGAGGAATTATTCATACCGAAGGAACAGATTAATGAAATACTGAACCATTTATCATCTTATGGGATTAAAGCAAATGTTACGTTAAATGTTATAACCTTTTATGCGCAAGCTACAGTAGTAGAAAAAGCTCTTAATGGACAGTTCATAACTTTCAATATTGCTGGTAAAAAGTTCTATTACTTTATCTCCCAAACACCTTCAGTCCCGGGGATTATCCTTTCTACTAACTTAACCTCGGCACTTTTTGCAAGACCTACGAATATTTATAACGTTACTCAAGCCATAGCGTATTCTTATGTAACGCCTCAACAACTTCAAACAGCATATAACGTTACCTGGCTTTTGAAAAGAGGTATTAACGGAAGTGGTGTTAATATAGGAATTTTAGATTTCGAGGGAGATCCTTATATTTATCAACAGTTACAAGCGTTTGATACTCAGTTTAATTTACCCGATCCACCTTTATTTAAGGTAGTCCCCATAGGTCCATACAATCCTAACGACGGTTTATCGAGTGGATGGGCTTTAGAAATAAGTTTAGATGTAGAGTATGCTCATGCTATCGCCCCTAATGCCGGGATAATACTTTATGTTGTAAACCCTGCTGTCTCATTACCTCAAGCTATAGCATATATTGACCAACAAGATGAGGTAAGTGTTGTGTCCCAAAGCTTTGGAATTCCAGAAATATACTTCCTATTAGGTTTACTACCACTTTCTTATTTACAGTCCATGATTTACGAGTATTGGTTAGGAGAAGTTGAGGGGATAACTTTCGTAGCGGCTAGCGGTGATGCTGGAGGAAACGGTTATAATTTCTATCTATCACCTTTAGGGAGCCAAATAGTTCCAGCCTCAATACCATACGTTTTAGCCGTAGGTGGTACCTCGCTTTTTGTGTCAGGTAATGAATCTGTACAAACAGCATGGAGCGGTGAAAGCGTATTCGGGAGTACTACTGGAGGTTATAGTTCGTTATTTCCATCTCCGCCTTATCAAGGTTTAAATGGCTTTAGAAAAGTCCCTGATTTAGTTGCCGATGCTAATCCTTATACCGGTGTGGAAGTTGTATATTATTATAATGAAACTATCTTAGTAGGTGGTACATCACTTGCTACCCCAACGGTTGCCAGTATTATAGCGCTTGCATCCGAAGTTCACGGTAAGCTAGGGTTTGTTAATCCATTAATTTACTCATTAAAAGGAACTCCAGCTCTAAACCCAGTAAACATAGGTTATAACACTCCCTATATCGCAAATTCAAGCTATAACTTAGTGAGTGGGTTAGGTTATATAAACGCTGGATATCTGGTGAGCTTACTAAAAGTTCCTAAAGCATCTTTAGCTGTAACCGTTTCGAACTTAACAGCCCTACCTAATGAGGAAATAAAAGTGGTTGCAACATTAAATGGTGCTTTTTTAAAGCCGTTAAGTCTGACAGCTGAAATATATAATGGAAGTAATATTGTAGGTACTTTAACGTTGTTATATAATGGTAGTGCATATGTTGGTAATTTTATGTTGAATAGTTCTGGAATCTATGAAGTAGTGGTAAGTTACGATAACTTAACTGGGTTCTCTTATATTATTGATGGCTATCAAGCTGTATTTATATTCCCAATAGTTGCAGTATATCCAATACCCTCTCAAATACCAGTTTTAGCTATGATTACATATCCTAATGGAACGCTTGCAACAGGTTTTAATAATACTTTATTATATGTTTACAAAGAAAACCAAGAGAACGGTGAATTAATAAAATTATTCTCAGTCCATTTAACTTCAATACCCATAATTAACATTTCTTCTCTCGGTATAACAATAAAGAATAAGAGTGGGCTTCTTGAGGGGTACTTGAACTATACTAATGTAACTAGGTTCGGAGGAGTTGTCGTCTTAAAGGTTCAAAATACTATAGGCATTGACGAGATTGTATTGGGAGTATATGTAGTTCCAGCAATAATTCCTAATTCGTTTACCGAACCAACATCTGTTTATCCAGGTGAGAATATAACTATTTTAGTAGATGAGTTAGGTTTTGGAATGCCGAATATAACTGTAAGCTTTATAAAGGATGGTATTACATACTGGAACTTTACTGTTAACGCGATAGTGTTTAATGGAGTTCCGTATTATATTGCCCAAGTAACCGTGCCTGAAAACTTACCCCCTGGATATTATACCGTAAAGGCTTACGCTATTTATAGGAATATAAGTTACGAAGTATACGGGCTAGGATATACTCAGATTTATGTTGCTCCCTACTCTCTTAATTACATTGCTAAGATCAATTCTATAGCTTTTGAGAACTCTACAGTTACAGTGAATGTATCAATTACATATCCAAACGGAACTCCAGTGAAGTTTGGTGTGTTTTCGGCTATATTTGCTCCTAGATATCTTGTAGGTGATTTGGATTCCTTACAACTCTCTATGTCAGTAACCTTACAATATGAAAATGGCTACTGGGTTGGGCAGTTCACCATACCTACTGGAAATGGTCTATTCAGTGGTATGTCCTCGTATGAAATTTCCGGCTTATGGGACGTTTATATTGTAGGCAGTAGTTATACTCAAGTTCCTATAACCTTTACGTCAACACTGAACTACAATAATCTTAATATAATACCGCTAGGTGAAGGTCTAACGTTTTCTGTCTTGCCATATGAATATGTTAAATTCTTTAATTCAACTATAGGATATAATCTATATATTGAAAACGCAATATTTAAGGATGAAAATGTCACTTTAGTAAATTCTATAATATTGAATTTAACAGCAATTAATTCTACTATATTGCTTATAAATAGTAAAGTTTTACATTATCATTTAGTTAACTCGAAGATATATTCAGAGTTGAATATAACAAACTTTAATCAATCGAAATCAGAAGAAATAGTTAATACTTCAGTTCAGCATGAGCAAGTTAATGATAGTAATGTTACAGAAGTCACAAAACCTGCTACTACTCAAACTTACGGAACTACATCATTACTACTCATATACATAGTTTCAATTCTCTTAGCTTTTGTACCTTTGCTAATAGTAATTATAAAGGATAAATTATCAAGGTAAAACATATTATTTAATATCTGTTATTATTCCCATCCATCTTCCCTCATCATAAATTAAATATTCTACTTCAAGATATATTTTTTTATAGTCATGTCTTGTTTTTACTTTTAATGGATAAACAAAATAATATATATCTCCTTCTATATCTTTTCTAGCTCTTTCTGGAAATTCTATTTCATAACCATAAGATTCCGCAAGCTGCTGTAGTTTTGCTGTAATCCTAGTGATTATGTCTTTAATATTTTCACCGTATACGGGCTCCAAAGTTAATGCCTTTAATTCCTTCTTAAATGCTAGTATGCTTTCCTTATTTTTACTCCTTTTCTTCCTCTGTTGCGTACTTTTGTTGGTATCCACATTTTTAGTGATGGTGAAAAATAGTATAAAAAGAATGTGCTGAACATTTTCATGGAATTAAAGGATATAATAAGACTCAAGCTGTCTTCTCACATTCCAACCGTCATTATATAAATCTTCTAAGCCTTTCTCTACCTGGGCTTTAAGTTGTAGTAAATTATCGTTTAATGTCGTTGTATATTTTGTTATTATTACTTTTTCAAAGGGAGAGAAGTCCATAATTTTTGAAGTTATATCTGTAGGATCACGTTTAAAGAACCCAAAGAGACTTCTCTTATTATGATAGAGACTGGGTGGAACGACAATAAACCTGTCGTAACTATCCCTAAGTACTAGAAATGGGAGTATTACATCTATTTTATCTTCAATAAACGGAGCCCTTTTACTTACACTTTTTAGGTTTTCAAGTTCCGCCTTTAACTTTCCTTTTAAGTCATTGAGCTGCTTTAAGATGTAATTAAGTAGGTTATCTAGTTCCCCAATTTCTTTATTCTTTGCTTCTACCTCTACTTGCTTCTGCTGTTTTATTTTATTTATTTCATCTACTATCCTTTTTATTTCTATTTTGTATTTCTGTTTGATAGACTGTAATCTCTGTTGAACATCTTGTAAATATCTCGATTTAGTAATGTTTAGTGCTTCTAGGTCTTTCTGTCTTATTAGACCGGCTTCCAAATCTATCTCAGCTTTAGCAAGAGAAGTCTCTATTTCTGCTACGCGTTCATAAGATTTTTTTGCCTCTTGTAATAACTCGCTTTCTAGGTTTTTCTTTACCTCAACTGATTTCTGTTGTAACTCATTCTGTTTTTGTGAGATTATTTGATCATATTTGTCTTCTATCTGCTTTCTTTCCTCAGCTCTTTTCCCTTTGAGAATCGTTATTATAGTACTTATTTTGCTGGTTACATTATCTAGAATATTTAGATTGTTTTGAATGTTTTCCTCCTTTGAATTTAAATCCGAAATTAGTGAATCTATATCAAATTGCGTAGCTTCTTTAGGGAGTATAGATAACGGTAATTGCTGACTACCAGTACTAAAAAGTCTTGAAAGATCTATATTGACTAACCCTTTAAATATAACTTCCTCATAACCTTTTATATCGGCCCATTTGAAACTTCTGAGAATTTTTAAGAGCTCTTCATCACTTTTAGTATTTTGTAATGTATTTAAAATTATTGAATAATTTTGTAGTACCGTAAACTGTAAGGATGTGAAAAGATTTAATGTTTGGTCGAATATTATATAGCCACCACTTCTTTCATACTTAATTAAGGTTAGAGGCCATCCAAGTAAGTGAGCCATCTTTATCCTTATATCTTTTCCAGTCCCACTGACTAATGCGACAGCAATTTGCTTTTCTACTGGTAAAGGTTGGCCATTCTCATCTATGGCTAATGGTATGAATATACTGTTCACAAATTATCATGGAGAAAATAAGATTATATATGTTACGCGTAGCTAAATAATATCATGAAAGCAGTTATTACATTCAGATTCTTCAATCAGTATGTTAATAAATTAAAAGAAAAAGGAATAGAAGTTATAGAATGGGATAAAATAAATCCACCGCCTAAGGAATGGATAATAGAGAACATAAAAGAGGCTGACGGCCTTTTATGCACACTAACTAATAAAATTGATAAGGACATTATTGAAGCTGGTAAGAGGTTAAAGGTAATAAGTACTTACAGTGTTGGGTTTGATCATATTGATGTAAAATATGCTAAGAGTAAGGGAGTGAAAGTAGGCTATACACCAGAAGTACTTACTGAAACTACAGCGGATTTAATTTTCGCATTAATGCTTGCAGTTGCACGGAGAATTGTAGAAGGGGATAGATTAATTAGGGAAGGAAAGTGGAACATACCGTGGCAACCGGATTTCTTATTAGGTTATGACGTTTATGGTAAAACTTTAGGTATAATAGGGATGGGAAGAATTGGTAAGGCTGTACTTAGAAGGGCTAGAGGGTTTAATATGAGAGTTATATATAATTCTAGAACTAAAAAGGAAGATGTTGATGCAGAATTCGTAACTTTAGACTATTTACTTTCAGATTCGGATTTTGTAGTTATAACTGTAGATCTAAATGAGTCTACATATCATCTCATAGATGAAGAGAAGTTGAAGAAAATGAAGAGAACTGCGTTTTTAATAAACGCTTCCAGGGGGAAGGTAGTAGATGAAAAAGCTTTAATTAAAGCCTTAAAGGAGGGATGGATTGCTGGTGCTGCCTTAGATGTTTTTGAAGAGGAGCCCTTGCCAAAAGGTAGTCCTTTATTGAATTTTAATAATGTGGTGCTTACGCCTCATATAGGGAGTGCTACTTTCGAAACAAGGTATAAGATGGCTGAGATCGCGATAGAAAACTTAATAAGAGGCCTAGAAGGGAGACCCTTACTTTATGAAGTTTAAAAATAGTTTACATATTCTTTTATCTTCTTAATTTCGGTCTCTAATAAATCTTTAAGCTCTTCTCCTTGATTCCTAATAATCTCTATTGCGGTATTTATTCCCTTATCAATTACTTGTCTATCGAAAAACAAGCTCTTGGAGGCGATAAGATAAAGTATTTTTAGTCTTTCATGATCTATGAATTCATCCAATTTATTTTCTAGTCTTAGTGCTTTTAACAAGTTTTCTCTTGATATAGATTTAAACCAACTAACACTAGTTTTTAATTCATTAACGAATTCGCTCTCATTAGCTATATCATTTAAGAGTTGTATCAAGTCTCCATTAATTTCTTTTCTTCTCTTATCTACAATTTCTTTTGCAAATAGGTAAACATCATCTGTTTTTAATTCTGCTTCTTCTAGGTTTATCTCAACTCCTATTTCTTTTGATTTTTCTCTTATTTTATTAAAAACTTCTTGGATATCGAGCTGAAGCCTTCGTGAATTTAGAGGTAAATCAAGTAACAATGCAGAGGAAAGATGTAGTATATACACGTCTAATGACACGAAAAGTGATATGGTTTTATCTATGTCTACATCATATTTAGTTAAAAGCCATTGTAGCAGTTTTTTGCTCATATATTTCTTAGGCCAAGAATCTAATACCCAAAGCATTGGGGGTTTAGCATAGCTTAGAGTTACAAAATATCCTCCATCTATTTTCTTATATAAAGAGATCACTGTACTCCTATTTAGTCCTATTCGCTCAGCAAGCGATATAAAATTCAAAATTTTCACCTTCTTCAGTCCTGGCCACTTTCTTCATTAAATCAGAAAAGGGTATGCTCATCACATTAAAATAATTAATTAGGTGGGTAAAAAAGTATGAGGAGGAAAAGAAGTAGGGAAGAAAAGAAAAATTTTACTTCTCAATATACCCTTTCTCTATTAAGAGCTCTGCTGCTAATATCCCTCCTCCTGCAGCTCCCCTTACTGTATTATGTATCAAAGACGCCATCCTAATAGTCCTTTTATTCACTTGTGCAAGCCTACCTACTACTACGCTCATGCCTGGCACATCGCCAGCCCACCTATCGAAGTAAACTGTTGGTCTATTATCAACATTTGTTACAATTATTGGTTTGCTAGGTGCTGTAGGTAATTTTAATTCTTGTGGTTCTCCTTTAAAGTTCTCTAATGTTTCTTTTACTTTTTCTACTGGAGTTTCCTCTCTAAAGGTGACGTATAGCACTTCATAGTGGCCCACAATTGTAGCTATCCTATGAGTAGTAGCAGAAAGGGTTACTTCTTCAAATTTTGGTTCGTTAACATTTCTCTTAGTTTCGCTCAATATTCTAGATATTTCTTTCACGGTCTTTGCGTCATAAGCGTCTCCCAATACTTTTATATTATCAATTACATCCAGTGAAGCTACTCCAGGATAGCCTTCACCAGAAACTGATTGCATAGTAGTTATAAATGCGCCGTCCATCTTGAAATTCATAAATATGGGGGCTAATGGTATTGCAGCACCTTGCGCTGTACATAGTGGTGTTGTTACTATGAAGCCCTTCCACTCTCTTCTCTTTCTCTGTTCGTCTATTAAGGATATTGTATGTGGATTAACTTCCGGTATTAATAAGGGTACATCTGGGTCAAACCTATGGTCTGGGGAGTTACTAATAACTGGAAAACCTAATTTAGCAAACTGTTCTTCTACTGGCCCCGCAGCACCAGCTGGTAACGGAGAAAAGATTATGTCTACATCATCCATTAGTTTAGGATCTGTAGGCTTTACTTCCATGTCTGCTACTTCTTTAGGAACTTGACCAATTGTTTGCCATCTCACTGTTTCCACATACGGTTTTCCTACTGAACCTTTTCCGGCTAAGTATGCTGGCTTGATATAAGGGTGATTGGCTAACATTCTAACATATTCTATTCCTACTAGACCAGTTGCACCCAATATTGCGGCTTTAAGGGTTCTCCTCATAAATATCACTAATTATATGATTCTGGGAAATATAAATTTGTTTTAAAAATATAAACCTTTCAATTTCATAGGAAACAAATTATGATAAAACCTTAATGTTGATTTAATCAAGAAAAAATCTTAATATTTTGTTAATAAAACAGCACCCATTGATGATGATGAGACCAATTGTGAATATTGGGCTAGTAATCCCCTAGTATATTTTGGAGGTTTAGGTTTCCATTCCTCTCTCCTCTTCTTTATCTCATCTTGAGAAAGTTCAACCTCGAGCTTTCCGTGATCTGCATCTATTACTATTATATCCCCATCTTGAAGTAACGCTATAGTTCCTCCTACTGCAGCCTCTGGTGCTACATGGCCAACCATTATACCCCTAGTAGCACCAGAAAACCTACCATCTGTTATCAATGCAACTTTCTCTCCCAGTCCTTGTCCTACAATGGCACTTGTTACCGCTAGCATCTCCCTCATCCCGGGCCCTCCCTTAGGTCCCTCATACCTTATAACTACAACGTCATTTTCAACAATTTTTCCATCTAAAACTGCTCTAAACGCCTCCTCTTCAGAGTCAAATACTTTTGCTGGTCCCTTATGGTACCTAACTTTACTTGCAGATACTTTCATTACTGCGCCTTCTTCTGCTAGGTTTCCTTTTAATATTCTAATTCCTCCAGTAGGATAGAATGGGTTTTTGAGGTCTCTTACTATGTGTTCATGAGGTACATCAGGGAACTTATAGTCCTCTAAGTTCTGCTTTAAGGTCTTCCCAGTTACAGTAATCACGTCACCATGAAGTAGACCGGCCTCAAGTAACTTCTTCATAATAAGCGGAGCTCCTCCAACCTTGTGCAAGTCAGCCATTACGTATTCTCCGCCGGGCTTCATATTAACGATTTCTGGTGTCCTTAAACTTATCCTATCGAAGTCATCTAAAGTAAGTTTTACGCCTGCTTCATAAGCTATTGCAAGTAAATGTAATACAGCATTTGTTGAACCTCCCGTAGCCATTAGTACTGTTATTGCGTTCTCGAAAGCCTCAAAGGTGAGTATATCTCTGGGTTTCAACCCTATTTCTATTAAGTTCATCAAAGCCTTTCCAGTCTCAATTGCATAACGTGTTCTCATTGCGTCCACTGCTGGTGGAGATGCACTCCCAGGTAACGCTAGTCCTAGTGCTTCAGTAAGTATTCCCATTGTGTTTGCCGTGTAAAGTCCGCCACAAGTTCCGGGGCCTGGTATTGCATTATCCTCCATTAATCTTAAGTCTTCAGCTGTTATTTTACCTTTAGAATAAGCACCTACTGCTTCATAAACGTCTTGTATAGTTATTGGTTTTCCTTTAAAGTTTCCTGGTAAGGTTGACCCTCCGTAAAGTATAATACTAGGTATATTTAGCCTAGCCATAGCCATCATCATACCTGGCGGTGTTTTATCACAACCAGCTAATGCAACAAATCCGTCATATCCATGTGCGTTAACTACTAACTCTACAGTATTTGCGACGATCTCTCTGCTAACTAATGAGTACTTCATTCCCTCGCTTCCCATTGCTATTCCATCAATTACTACTGGGGTTGTAAACAGTCTAGGAGTTCCTCCAGCCTCTCTTATTCCCTCTTTAACCACATTTCCTAAACCTAATAAATGTATGTTACAAGGTCCGGCCTCATTCCACGCTACTGCAACTCCTACTATTGGTTTGCTTATATCCTCATCAGTTAAACCCATCGCCTTTAAGAAAGCTCTATTGGGAGCCTTTTCGTATCCTCCATATACTAAATTAGATCTCTTTTTCTTGTCGGGGTTTGTCATCTCAGACATAAACTATTTTAAAAATTTAAAAAGGTTCATTACGAAAATGTGGACTGTGACGCTGAATACTCTCTCACTATTGAAATTTTTTCACGTCAATTACCAAGGATGACCTCTCATGATGACGTGGGCTATGCCTAAGAGGGTAAGAGTGAGTACAGAGATAAAAGCCTCGTGTAATTGGGGGTCGGACTTTCATTGAGGTTTCATGAATTTGTATTCAACCTCTCGTCCTCATACCCCTTATTCCCCTCCCCATGCCGTCTACGGGAGCGGTAGTTAAACCACTCCCTTCAAGGACATGGGGAGTTTCATTGGGCACCTTCCTCCCCCTCACATTGCTCATCGAGTTCATAGTGGCACCCTCCAATTTAATGTTATCACAAAAATTTATAAATTTTTCCGCTACTTACAACATATGGAGCAGATAGTTTTCAGAGGTGTCATATCCTCAGCTGGTAGTGATAAGTATGGTGAGAAGAGGTATGCAATATACATCCCTAAGAGTGTGAAAGAGAAGGCCGGGAAAATCGCTGGAAAGGAGGTGATAGTAATTGTCATCCTACCAGATGATGAGGAATAGGATTATCTGTTCTAGGGAAGCCCTCGAAAACTTCCAATTCGTTACGATAAATGGTAGAGTCTTATTTAACGAGAAAGAGAGGGT
>JAPYVG010000066.1 GCA_028277025.1 Sulfolobaceae archaeon | reverse complement strand
GATGAACTGAATCATAAATAAGGTTTCAACATATCTCTTGTTAGAAATATTATAGCCTTAGGAAAATCGGTCTCCCTATTAAGGTCAGCTTTGTCGGATAAGTCTAAAAATTTGTTTCTAGCTTCCTTATCATCGTTTGCTACTGCCATTATTCTAGGTGGTGTACCGCCTATAATTAGATATTTATCAACAAGCTTCTCCAACTCATCTATGGGTAACGATAATCCGGGGTAGATTTCTATTGTAGGTTTCATATTTTTCAATACCTCATAAAGTTCTTGAAGCTTCTCACAAATTTCTCTACCGTTATTGGTTAGCTTAACTATCATCTTCTTCTCTCCGCCTTTCTCTATTTTAACTAAACCTATCTTTATTAGGAAATCTAAAGGGGAACGATAAGCTGAAGAACTGATTTTTGACCTATTTATTAATTCCCTAACCGTTATTCCATCCTCTTCACATAACGCAATTAGTATTCTTTCATGAGTGGAGAAAAATTCCTCTGCATGAGTTTCGAATTTTTTACTCATGTTTCGATTATTGAAAAGTCCTCTTTTAATATTATGTCTCCTAGATCGAATTGATAAAAAGGGATAAGTTTATAAGTAACAAAAAATGTATCGAATATCGAGATGTAAAAAATCCATACACTATACATTACTTAGAAATATTAAAGGAAATAAAGAAAGGAGAAAAGTCATTCACAGAATTAAGGGAAAGAACGAAGCTGGACAGGAACAAACTATGGAGAACATTAACCAGCTTGCAGTTAGATGGGGCGGAGGAGAGTGGTCTGTTAAGTTTAAGGGCGGACTTTCAAAGGGTTTCTAATTCAACCCTCGTAATGTCCCCAGCGTTAGCGGACTCCTTTGAGCCCTAACCTCGCTTAGAATAACTGTTGGCGACGGCTTTTAGCCTTAAGAGGAGTTTACACAACACTTTCCGTGTGCAGTGAGTGACTTCTTTATAGAGAGTATGGACACATCTTGGTAGCGGTAATAGGACGTTTCGTAATGCTTATTAACGCTCATACCCTCTCTCCGTTGCTTTGTGGGTCTGAGCAGAAATTAGGCAACTCGGATATACGGGTCAAGTAAGTCCTTAACACCGAAATAGTTAAGGTCTAAGAAGTACTGAGAACGGTTTTAGCGGCGGTTATTATACATTATAATAGCAAAGTCTAAGAAGTGCTGAGAACGATTTCGGAAAAGCCAAAGTGGTCAATTCGGCTGAGAACGATTTCCGAAAGCCTTTATAAATCAATACGCGAAATCGTTACGGTTTAAGCATCGTAGTGCTGTTGTGACAATACAGCCGTTATCTGAGACCGTGAAATCGTTACGGTTTAAGCATCATTTTTAACCCCTTACGTGAATTTTATCCTATGTCAGAGGAAGTAAAAAAGTGGTTTGATGATTTTATTAACAACATCGTTCAGAAGATTAGGGCAGGGAAGGAACTTAACGCTTTGGAAACCCAAGTGATTACTAATTACGCTTCTAACCTAGTCCTCTACGAATATCTTGAAAGGAGGTTAGGTGAACTTGAGAGGAACTTGAGGGACGAAATTAGGAAAACCAGAGAAGAACTATTGGGTAATGACGAGAAGATTAAACAAGAGCTTTTGGCAAACGAGGAAAAAAATAAGCAAGAGCTAATGACACATGTTGATAAAGTCAAACAAGAGTTATTAGCAAATGACGAGAAGATTAAACATGAGTTACTGGCTAGTGACGAAAGAATTAAGCAAGAGCTACTGACGCATGTTGACAAGGTCAAGCAAGAGCTGTTAGCTAACGACGAGAGGATAAAACAAGAACTACTAGCAAACGATGAAAAAATTAAGCAGGAACTGCTAGCGCATGTTGAGAAGGTCAAGCAAGAGCTATTGGCAAACGACGAAAGAATTAAGCAAGAGCTGATGAATCACGTCGAAAAGGTCAAGCAAGAGCTATTGGCAAATGATGAAAAAGTGAAACAAGAGCTTAAGGACGAGATCCAAGGAGTAAAAACAGACCTCGAAAATAAGATTAAGGAAGTAGATAGGAAAGTCGAGGCTACTAGGAGTGATTTGGGCTTAGTGGCTGAGGAAGTCTACGTTAAGAACTTCGTTGACTATTTACAGAGTAACGGTGAGAGGGTAATAAGCATTTATAGGCACTACGAGACGTCGTTGGGAGAAATAGATGCTGTAATCGAGACTTCCGCTAAAGTTTACGCCGTAGAGGTAAAACTTAGGGCTGAGGTGAGTGACGTAGACGAACTGCTCAGTAAGGCTAAAGTTCTAAAAGAAGAGTTGGGGAGGGAAGTTTACCCCGTATTAACGGGTTCTAAAATAAATAAGACAGTTAGGGGTTACGCTAAAGGATTCGGGGTGTTAGTAATTTAATGGGGTAAACACTCACCTCTTATCAGCTCGCCCTTTTCGATTTCACGGTATAAGTCTCGTGAAGTAGTCAACAACGCGAACCCTCAATGTGCGATTACGTCATATCCGGCTTCACCTTGTATAAAGACCGTCCCGCTTTCTCCTTAAGCTGTGATAACAGCTATCCGGATACCTTATGGGTTGAGGGAGCCTTGTACACAATGATTGCGATAATTGATAATAGTTATCCGGATACCTTATGGAAAATCTTAATACATGAAGAAGGACATACTAAACAGTTTAACATAATAGTTATCCGGATACCTTATGCAATAAATTTTTAATATTGAACTTTATCATACAATAATGAGAGCGGCCGTAGTCTAGCCTGGATTAGGACGCCTGCCTGCCACGCAGGAGGTCCCGGGTTCAAATCCCGGCGGCCGCACTTTTGGGGGACACCCCCCATTTAGATACGTCTCAACTACGTCAGTTAAGGGATCCTCGTAACGCTCTCTTACCTTTTTAATACTCTAGCTTGTAAACATAATACCGACCATCACTCAAGATATAATCGCAGAATTTATAACGGCGTTGATTTCAGTCAAAACTACACTCCGTATTGTTGCAACGCGTTTATAAGCATTAGTACCCGTCGAAAATTGCCGTGAATACGGGCGAAGGTTTATGCTAACCATATAGGCCCGTGTCTGTACATCGTTTTTACCTATTTCGTCCCGTTTGTCCATACACTTTCATTTCACTCATTTTATCTTCATTCATGATCGAGTGTAGGGACTTAGCCAGTGGGTCATGGGACTCAAACTGCACGGGGCTCACATCTCTGCTCCCACCCTTTTGCCCGCATCGGCGTGAGAGATCATCATTTATCAACAAAAATTCGTTACAAACGGACAAAAAGATTTCTATCAACGTGAAAAAGGATTAAGCCCCTTAAGACAAAACGCCAATTTCCCCAGGCTAATAACGTGTAGCTTCTCTGTGTTACACATCATGTTACCGTTAAACACTAAGAACTACACTTATTTGATAGCCGGACAACATTCCTATTAATAATGACTAAAGTACTTGTAGCTACAGATGTCCATATGCCATCACCTTACTTAGCTACGATATTAGAGGGGATAAGACTAGTAAACCCTGACGCACTTATAATATCTGGAGACCTAAGTGTTGACGGAAAGCTAGGAGACCTTGAGAAACTTTTCACGAAGTTAAGGAAGGCTAACCAGAAAATGAGGGTAATTACTGTTTTAGGGAACCACGACTTATGGATACACGAGAAAGACACGGACAGCATTAGTAAGATAGAAAGGATAAACAAGCTAAGTGAAAAATATAACGTTGAATTATTAGATGCTATAGATAGGACTGAGTTAGGGGATTACGACGTTGTCGGTAATGTGGGCTGGTACGATTATTCTTTTGCCCCAGGCTATACCGATTTCGATTATGAAAACTGCAACCCCTACGGGTTTAGTAAGGAGTATATAAAGAGTAATTGCATCCGTCTTAATTCCATGGGCCAGTGCTCTTGCCCTAGCTGGCATAACGACTGTATATATACAAAGCTCGAATCAAGGAGTTTTGCTAAGATGAATAAAGAGAAGATAGAAAGGAACATGAGGGGGAGGCGGGCAATAATAGTCACACACCACGCGCCACTTAAGGATTTGATCAAGGAGCGTTCGTTCTTTAACGCTTATGATGGGCAAGACTTATCTAATATGATATTTGATTCTAACAAAAAGATAGTCTACTACATTTACGGGCACCTCCACGGGAATTCAGTGGCCCCTAGAATGACAATAAACGGAATTGCTTTCATAAACGCTTATTTGTTTCAGTTCAAGGTCAAGGATTACGTACAAAACGCTCTATTAAATCTCTGAACTTAATCACTTCCGTTTTTGTGTATATTGTATATATTATTTGTGATTAATGTTTGAGTTGAAGACGTAAATATCTTAGCCTGTCCGACTAATACACGAGCAGTGAGCACATTAATCTTTAACCTTCTGTTTCAAAAGAGCTTGTCGGTTAACGGTTAGGAAAGTCCATTTAAGTAGTACCTTAATGTGTTTTTTAGGTATCTCTTAGCTACGTTAGAGACTTCCCTCTTACTCGACATGAGGAACACCTAGCATTTCTCCAGATACTTCTATTGAAAACATTATTTTCTCACGGTTAACAAAGTAGTCGAACAGCGCTTGAATTACGTCTTCTAATCAAAAATTAAAAAACTTGAATGTGAAATAGCTATGTGAACAAAAGAGACAAGGCGTTAATAGAAAAGGTCGGATATTATTACTTGCAATATAAGGGTGTCGTAGATGTTGAGAAATTTCTTCAGATTCTGGATAGAAGTAGTAGAGTATAACGGCTATAGGAAGTGTAACTAATAACCCCATCCAATGCTTCTTGGTAATGTGTGAGTTCTAGGAGTCCTAGAAATATACTTTCCTTTTATCTCATGTCCTAAGAAGTCAATTACGTTATTTGCAACTATTGATATTATCCCTGTTAATATAAGTAAGTAAAAAGAACTATCTACAATGAGAGAATCAACAAGAAAAAGCAAGCCTATGGGGAAAAAACGTAATGTGTTCTTAGTTTCATCAAATCTTCCTCTTTATTCTTTCTAACCTAATATCCTCATCTATTGTCTTTGATAATTTCTTTATTACCTTCTCAAAAGAAGATTCGAATAAGGTCTTTGCATCTCCATCGTAATCTGCTAAGAATTTTAAAGTATTTCCAAGGTGAGAAATTTCGATAAAGCCAGACCCTTTTAACCCATCAATAAACGTGAAAACGTATTTTATTACAGAGCCTCTGAATATTCTACCCTCCATTATGTATGGATATATGCCTAGGACGCCGATAACCTGGAATGACCCTCTTCCAGTGTGGCTTTCATACCCTGGGATAATTCTAGGCAATGCGAAATCTGGATCTGAAAATAGTTCTAATGCTACATCCACTTCATGCTTAACGTTAAGAAGGAGTTCCTTCAACTTTGTCCCACCTAATTATTGATAATATTGACATGATCGATATGATTGTAATCACACTTGTGATTATCGAGACAGGTAGCAAGGATCCGATTACTCCGTATATCGATATTAAAGTAGGTAATACTGCTATAAGTAACACTGCAGGGAATAAACCGATAAATCCGAAAACTGCTCCTATACTGGTATTTCTCAAGTTTACGGGGAATGTGGATGAGCTAATTACCATTGTACCCCATCCTATTGATGCCATCATGTATACTGGGAATAATGCAAATAATGAATGAGTGAAAAACACTGGTATAGAAGCTAAGCTACCTATTGCCGATATCAATAATACCTTCTTCCAGCCATATTTGTCAGCTAGATATCCTCCAGTTATTGTCATTGCATATGCTAATATTGATGCAATGAGGAATGTGAAAGTTACAATACTCTCGTTATAACCAGACTTTTCTAGGAATTCTATAGAGTATGGGTAAAGTAGGAAGTTCAATATTACAGGGAAGTATGCTATTGCTAAAGTAATAAGTAGTATGTCTCTTCCGCATTTTTTGAATGCCGACTTTATAGGGCTTTTCTCTACCTTTCCGCTTCTCAATATTTCTTTGAAGTCTAGACTCTCTACTATTCTCATCCTTAAGTAAGCTGAAATTATTATTGCTATTGCACCTACACCTATCAATATCCTCCAACCGTAAGTTAAGAGGAATATTTTACTTTCCAACCTTTCAGATAATAGGATACCTAAAACTCCCAACATTATTCCTAGAATTGCGGAAGCTTGTAGAAAGGATGTGGAATACCCTGTCCTTTCTCCTTTATTTGCATATTCATAACTTAGGACTATTGAACTTCCTAAATCTCCTCCTAGACCCATTCCTTGTATAAATCTTAGAATTGCTATCAAAAATACTGCAGTTATCCCTATAGGAGGCATTAATGCAATTAAAAGCATCGCGGATCCAGAAATTAAAAGAGTCCAGAACATTGAGAACTTTCTACCTAGCTTATCACCGAAATGACCAAAGACCACTCCTCCTACAGGTCTGCCTACTAATATTGTTGCATATGTAAGGATTGAAAAAGCTATAGCGAAGTTTGTAGCTTTCTTAAAGAATACATATGGCCATATTGCCGTAGAGATAATCCCTATTGAGAAGAAATCATACGCTTCTATTATTAAGCCTATAGTTGCTAAAATAATTACTACTCTTATAAATTTTGGAGGTAGTTTTATATCTTTCATATTGGCACTCTCTAATTTAATGTTAATGAAAATATTTATAAATATTTCCGTAATAATAATATATTGTCCATGTTATATTTTACTCAAAGATATCCTCAATGAGTCATGATAAGTACGGAGATCCAAAATATGCAATATACGTTCCTAAGGGTGTTCATGAGAAGATTAAGGGCTTGTTGGAAAAGGAGGTGTTTGTAATTGTTATCCTACCAGATGATGAGGAGTAAATTAATTGGTTCTAAGGAAGCAATTGATATCTAGTTAATCCTAAGGGTACTACAAATTCTGAGGATCACGACAAGGTGATGAGGGAGAAGGGTTTTGATAGGCATACAGCCTCTGCTTACTTAATAGCATTAAAAGGATTAGGAATGTTAAATGATATCAAATGACATAAAATTTACGGCTTATCGGAAACTATTGGCGACGGCTATTCGCGGATCATACTTCTTAGTTGCATTGCATATATCAAGCCGGTCTTCTTGTTTCCCCGAATTGCAACGTTAAACCCTGATGCTCTAAGTAGATCTGCAAGATGTTGGACGCCGTTATGATATTCTATAATAATTGTATGATATCTACTAATCAAACGTGGTGGAGCAGTACTAAAGAAACCGTATTCACACCCTTCACAATCGACTTTAAGTACAGACTCATTAGGAATATTGTATTTCAGCGTTATACTATCTAAATTATTCGAAAGCCCACACTCACAACGAATCGGCTCAATGATGTCTTTTAGATTGTTTTCCCTTATGTTCTTCTCTAGGTACGACACATCGACGTCAAACGCATAGACTTTCTTTGCACCGTTCAACGCAAAATAAATTGACGAATCTCCTATCCCCGCACCGACATCAACTACTGTCCTTCCTTTTACATCAACATCATATATACCGTCTCTGAAAATTTCCCCGAAAGTCACGAAATTATTTATATCGAAATAGAATTTTAGTACCCTGTCCCTGTATCTAAATTGTATAAATGTATCATTGACAAAAATGATGTCAAGATTATGCAATGTCGAAAAAAACCAGGCGTGCCTTTTCGACTTTATTTCTACTTCCAACCCGTTCCTTAACTTAGCTTTGAAAGGGAACTTGTTTAATGCCGTCCTAAACATGACATTTAACGGATTATCATATGCGGACATATACGCCTTAAACGTTTTGAAATCCATGGTCTTTATCTATCTTATGCGTGTTGCACTTAAAAAAAAGTGGGGGTCGGACTTTCATTGAGGTTTCATGAATTTGTATTCAACCCTCGTCCTCATTCCCCTTATTTCCCTTATATAAAACATATTAGTCAGATCTGTGTAATACAGATCTGACTGGGGTGTAGGCCGTGACGCTCCTTGGGCTTAAAGCCCGATGGGGAGCTTGGCCGCCTCCAATTCGGACCGGAAGTTGGGCAAAAAGCCCGAATAAAACATAAGGGTGAGTACAATTGGAGGCCCCAGTCGCAGGGGTAGATATATCAAAAGATAAATTAATCATGTATTTTCAAGGTAAACTCTACGAGTTTACTAATGATAAGCGGGGTTATGAGGAGATAAGGAAGATTTTGCCAAAGGGTTGCAAAGTGGGTATTGAGAGTACTGGAGTTTACCACGTTAACCTAGAAAAGTACTTGAACAATGAGTATGTTAGGATTATTAATCCCTTTATACTCAAGAAGTTCAAGGGTTTTAGGGGTAAGAAGAGTGATAAGAATGATGCTAAAAAGCTTGCGGAATTAGTTGTAAGTATGGGTAGTGGGTTTACAACAAGTGATGCTAGGGAGTTAACAAGCCAGTGGGATTTTGTTATTAGGAGTATTGCTAGGGTTAAGAATAGGTTGAGGAGGGATTTGGTA
>JAPYVG010000065.1 GCA_028277025.1 Sulfolobaceae archaeon | reverse complement strand
CACATAAAGTTCTACTTGATAAATTAAACGCTAATTATAATTGTAATGTTTACGAGATTGAGGGACATCCTATAGTTAAATGTTTAGCAAAAGGTGATTTAAGATAAAACTCAAGGAACTAAGTAATGATATAATGGACAGTGTCAAGATAGATTTAAATTCTATTTATCATAATTTTCAGTATCATCATCCTATATTGGATCCTGATATTATAGTCCCTATTGCCAAGAATAAATTTCAACCTTACTTTTTTGACGATTATCCTAAAATAATAGTAATCCTAGAAGGTAGCAACATCACAGGATATATGTTAGCTTATTTTTCTTATATACGAAAGATATTTAAAAGTATAAGGGCATTTTATCCTTTTGTTTCTTCTGACAACTTAAATTATGGTGAAATAATTCGTAAGATAAGTAATTCCCACATGGTTAATTTTGTTCCTTTACTAGACAACCCATTTATGCATCTCGTGCCTAACTCATTTACTAGAGTGGAACTGCAAAGAATAGTTTCATATGATCTTATACCTGATAAAAAAGCTAGAAATTTAGTAAGGAAAGCTATTGCGAATAATCTGGAAACCCAGATCCTTAGTGGGGATCAGATTACTAAAGATGACATTAGAGATTTCCTTTTAGTCGCTAAAGAATCGTTAAATAGAAGAGGGAGGACTATAAACGTTGATAGTACACTAATTTGTAAATGGTATACCACAATCTCTTCTATTCCAGAAAATAAAGGAGTATTTGTAAAAGTTCTAGATAATTATGGGAAGATACTAGGAGGAAACTACGTTATAATAAGTGGTAAAATATTATACCATTACATTGCATATAATTCTATTGAAGGATTAAAAAAGGAGGCTGGATATCTAGCTTTAGATACTATTTTCAAATTTGCTAGAGATAAAAATTTGATCGTTGACTTTGGTTTAAATCCGTTTGAGCCTTTCGTTGAGTACAAAAAGCACTGGGGCATAACAAGAATAGAACCGGCGTTCAATTACATTCCAATTCATTACAAAATAATATTCAATTTATATAAAAAACTCTTGAAATCAACTTTTATTAAAAAGATTATTGGTTTTGGTAATTATGGTGTCACCAATGACTATTGACTGTTCTAAACCTAAAATAATGGAAGATTTTTACGATGAAGAGTTATTAAGTAAATACGTAGAAGCTCAGCTTACTTCTATTGAAAAAGAAATACTTATTGATAAAAACGCGGTCTCAAAACAAGATAAAGTTTTAGATGTCGGATGCGGACCAGGTAGAGTAAGTATTTATCTCTCACGTTTCGTTAACCAAATAATAGGTATCGACGTATCTAAGTCATCTGTAGAATATTGTAACAAAAGAACTAGTCAGTTGAAGGTTACTAATATACGTTGCTTTTTCGCTGATATTACTAGTGAAAATACTCTCAACATGTTGAAGGATTATAGTCCTTTTGATGTAGCTCTATTGTTATTTAATACTATAGAAGGTATTCCGAAACGAAATAACAGAATACTAGCCTTAAAAAACATCAATTGGCTACTTAAGGCCCAAGGACGTTTGATATTATCTATTCACAACAGATATTGGTTCAACTGGTTAAAAATTACTTCCTTATTAAATTTGAGGAGACTACTTTTTAGACTTAAAAGCGATAAAGACTTATCATTGATAAATCAGTGTATTAAAACTTCAGAGTTCAATTCAATTATTCTCAAAACATCAACTACTATTTACCCTTGGTATATACATTCTTTTATGGACATAAGAAAAGAGCTGAAACATGCCGGATTTCCTAATTGAGCGTGTATTTTTAACTGAGGATGATAATCCACTTAGGCCAGCACAATATAAAATTCTCGACGAAATTAATTATTCTAAGACTACCGAGGCTTTGCTATTACTAATAAAAATATTAACAAGCCCGAAGTATTATATAATAGCTAGAAAACAATCAGAATTATAACTCTTATCTTATAATCGGAAATTTCAGTATAATTAAGGAGTTTACTTATACGAAATACTTGAATACGAGACTTGGTCACTTTCATCATTCGTTATCAATATATATTGATCTAAGAAAAATAAGGAGATTCGCTATTCATAACCTAAACTTGTAATAGTTTAATACTCTCATATCTGGAAATTATTTCATAGTCTTAAACATATAGCTGATAAAAGCAAATTAAGTAGATTTTGGCTAAACCTAATGAAGAGATATGGGCGTAGCATGCTTAGCGAAGATCAGGTCAAGTGGATCGTTAATGCTTAGCTTGAAGGAAAACTTACTAACAGGAGAATTGCAAGTTTGCAAGGCGTATCAACCAGAAGGGTACAGCAGCTTTACAGCGAATACAAAAGTACATGGGTTATTCATGTTCAGAAAAAGGCTGGAAGGCATAAACAGCCTTTGCCTGAGCAAGTTAAATATGAAATCATTAAGCTTTACAAAATGTACAGAGCCAATGCGAGCTATATCGGCAAAATTCTCAGAGCGAAAGGATACGTCGTTGACAACAACAGGGTCAATCAAGTACTCAAGGTGGCTGGCTTTGCAATGAGCGAGCCTAAAAAGTGGCACAGAAAGAAGTGGATAAGGTATGAATATGAAAGAGAATACTCAAACTCATTGTGGCACTTTGATTGGTACGAAATAAAGGATCCTAGGTGGAAGGGTTTATGGTTAATAGTTTACGAAGATGATTCTTCTAGGTTTATAGTTAGTTACGACGTTTATCCAACTCCGACATCTAACTACTCCGTTGATGTATTAATGAAGGCAATTAAAAAAGTACGGCAAGCCTGAGGAGATTTTATCAGATCACGGAACAACTTTCTATGCTATTGAATCAGATGAAAGGGTGAAAGGATTAACTGATTTTGAAAAGTTCTTGATAAAGGAGAAGATAACTTTGATAGTTGTCAGGGTTGATCACCCTTAGACAAACGGAAAGGTTGAGAAGTTCTTTGATATATTTGAGAAGAAGGTAAAGTTCTTCAATTCCGTTGATGAATTCATGAATTGGTACAACTTCATAAGGCCACATGGAGCGTTTGACATTGAAAGGCTTGAAACTCCAGCAGTTATATTTTATCAAAGGCTACCTAAGAAGGAAGTTATAACGGACCCATCATTACTGGAGAACATTGGAGGGGTGAATTGATTTGCAGATAAAACAGTAATAGTTTAATACAATAAACTATATTATATGGTAGATGTAGGACATTATAATGAAGTCTAAGAAGGTAGCGTTAATCAGCGGAATCACCGGGCAAGACGGAGCGTATTTAGCAAAACTTCTTTTAGATAAAAATTATGAAGTTTACGGTATTTTCAGAAGAGTCAGCTCACCAAATTTCTGGAGACTACAAACTTTAGGTATTGAAAGTAAAGTGAACTTGATACCAGCAGACATTACAGACTTCTCATCGATTTTAGAGGCTATTAAATTCACATCACCAGATGAAGTATATCATTTAGCTGCACAGAGTTTCGTGGGTGCCAGCTTTGAATCACCCATTGCTACAGCCCAGATTACTGGGGTTTCAACTCTTAACTTATTGGAAGCAATAAGGCAAGTAGACCCTACAATTAAATTCTATTTCGCCGCTACAAGCGAACTTTATGGCAATACAAAATACGACGGAAAAATTAATGAGGAAACACCGTTTAACCCTGCAAGCCCATACGCTGTAGCTAAATTATACGGTTATTGGATAACAAAAGTTTACAGAGAAAGTTACAAGATCTTTGCAGTAAACGGAATTCTCTTTAATCATGAGTCAGAACTTAGGGGATTAGAATTCGTGACTAGGAAAATAAGTAACGGAGTGACCAGGATATATTTAGGACTATCTAACGAACTAAGGCTCGGAAATTTAGAGGCTAGAAGAGACTGGGGTTATGCTCCGGAATACGTAGAAGCCATGTGGATGATGATGCAACAAGACAAGCCAGAGGATTTCGTAATAGCCACTGGTGAAAGCCATTCTGTAAGGGAGTTTGTAGAAGAAGCTTTTAATTACGTAGGGTTGGACTGGACTAAGTACGTGAAAATAGACAAGAGGTTCTTCAGACCTTTGGATGTAAATGAGTTAATCGGGGATTACTCAAAGGCCAAGCAAAAACTTGGCTGGGAGCCGAAGACTACGTTTAGAGAGCTTGTGAGAAAGATGGTAGATGCTGATATTGAGAGGTGGAGAAAATGGTTGAAAGGGGAGAGAATTCCGTTTGATGCTCCTTACTATGACGAGAACTCGTTAAATATAATAACAAGAGGGTTGAGAGTTTGATTCCCGTTTATAAACCCGAAATTGGGAAGGAAGAAGAGGAAGAAGTTCTGAAAGTGATAAGGTCTGGTTGGATAAGTTCTGCTAGCCCAGCAGTTAGGGAGTTTGAGGAGAAGTTTTCAGCTTACATAGGTAGAAAATATGGGGTAGCTACTAGTAACGGGACAACAGCGTTACATTTAGCGGTAACAGCTTTAGGGATTAAAGAAGGAGATGAAGTGATTGTTCCGGACTTGACTTTTATTTCTCCAGTTAATGTAGTCCTTTACAATAGAGCGATACCAGTGATTGTTGACGTCGAAGAGGAGAATTGGGGGTTAGACCCAGAAAAGGTTAGAAAAGCCATAACTAATAAGACCAAGGCGATTATCGTAGTTCACCTTTACGGTAATCCGGCCAAGGTTTCTGAACTAAAAGAGATAGCTGAGGAAAAAGGAATTTACCTAATTGAGGACTGTGCGGAAGCTCACGGTGCCGAGTATGAAGGTAAAAAAGTTGGGAATTTCGGAGATATAGCTTGCTTCTCTTTTTATGCTAATAAGGTGATAACTACTGGAGAGGGGGGAATGTGCCTTACTGATGATGAGGGACTTTATGAAAAAATGCAGATCTTAAGAGACCACGGTATGACCAAGGAAAAGAGGTATTGGCATGAGGTTGTAGGATATAATTATAGAATGACCGGTTTACAAGCTGCATTAGGGTTAGCACAGTTAAAGAAGATAGATAAGTTTATTGAAAGAAAGAGGGAAATAGCTAGGCTTTATCAAGAGTTACTTGAGGGCGTAGTTACTGTACAGAGGGATCCGCCTAATGGTAAATCGATATTTTGGCTTTTCTCCATACTTACTGAAAAGAGGGATGAGCTGGCTGAGTATTTAGCTAAAAATGGAGTAGAGACTAGGAAGTTCTTTTACCCAGTTCATGAGATGCCTCCATACAGAGACTTCGCTAAATATGATTATAATGTATCTGAAAATTTGCATAAATTTGGATTAAACTTACCTAGCAGTCATTCATTAACTGCACAAGACATTAGGTTTATTAGTGAAAAAATAGTCGAATTCCTTCAAGGTGCTGTTTTATGAGTAATTATGAAAAGATTAAAACTAAAGCTATCTACATTACTACGCATTCAGTGGCTAATAGGGGAGTAGTAAGGTATGTGTATAGTATATTTGATAAATGCAATTTTGATGAAAAAAGGGTTCTTTACGTAGACGCAAAGTCAACTATATTATGGATTAGAAATGTTTTAAAAAGTTTGAAAGAAAATATAGATGATAATGGCTTAAACATAATTTTTATAAGGAGTGCTCCAATTCTTGATTCTTTAGGTCCCATTTTATTTAAATTATTTTTTAATAGAAAAGTGATATTAATTGCTCCTTTATTTCATCTTAATCCAATAAGTTTAAGAAAAAATAGGTATAATAAATTTGCATTTGTTTTTTCTTTAATGCAAAGAAGCGGTGCATTTCTAGAGATATTGTTCGCAGATATTTTCCTTACTGAAAGCACTTATATCGAGAAATATATACGAAGATTTAGGAAAAAATCTCATGTAATAGTCAAACAGTTAGGTATTGAAAAGAAATATATACCAGATTTGCAACAAATCTTAACTACGTCTAAGGATATTGATTTTCTTTACGTAGGAGGTCTAGATATATTAAAAGGTGTTAAGGATATTCTTGAGGCATTTAAACCTATTAGTAAAAATTACTCATTAGTCTTAGCAGGTTATGGTGACAAGGAATGGATAAAAAAATTTATCGAAAAAGAAGATATTAAAAATGTTAGTATCTACACTAATATATCTGAGGACGAGAAATTTAAATTATATCTTAGATCAAAAGTTTATGTATTTCCTTCAGTGGCAGATGGAATACCTATAACATTTCATGAAGCATGGGCTTATGGTAATTTAGTAGTAGCTTATATGCTACCTACATATGTTGACGTAAGGGATAGAATTTTTGGAGTTCCGCAATTAGACATTGGACTCTTGCGAGAAAAAATGGTTTTTGCCTTATTAAACTATGATAAATATAAAGATTTAATAATAAGTAATTACTGGTATGCTGTGAAAAATTCTAATTCAGATGAAAATATACATGATATATGTAATAAGATCTTACATTATTTAAATCAACATATTTGAGTTTTTATTATCCGCGATTATTTCTACGAAAATAGTTCTTTTATTCTTTGTATATAATCTAGATCGAAATATTGTGACGATTCCACTAACTGGTCCATATCTAAATCATAAATTAAGTGTTTATTAGCATTAGATATTCTAACTCTATGAGTATAGTAATTCCTTATTTCGGAGTCATTAAGTTTAAAATACGACTTTATAGTCTTTAATGAGTGTTGAGGTCCGTAAGACTCAGATATTACAAATTTATTATCAATAACTAGCTTCTCATCATATATTATTGATTTAATGATTGGGTATATTGAAGATAAAGAAATAATATTTTCCTTGATTTCTATTCTTTTGTTTACAGTCTTAGGATATCTTATATAAAACGGAACTCTTAATAACTCGTCACTTAGATAAAAGCCATGATAAACCTTGTTACATTCTCCAATATGATTTCCGTGATCAGATGTGACTATGATTAATGTATCATCTACATTCACCTTTTTATTTAATTCGGATATTATATTTAGTACGCAACTAGCAGCGTTATCCGCGTGCAAACCATAGTATTGCTTATAATGCTTTACCATATAATCTTCTGCTGAACCAGAAAATATTGATCTTAGAAAATTATAATCATATTTTCCATAAACGTCTTTTCCTATCACCTCATTAGAATACGGCTCGTGAGCCTCCATTACGTTTATGAAAAGGAAAAACCTATCATCTAATTTAATCTGGCGTAATTTTTTAAGTATTAAGTTGCACCCTTTATGTAAGATCTTTGACCTATAATAAAGGTAATTTCTCAGAGAGTTGTTGAATAATTTATATTTAATTATCAAGTTTATCTCGTCTAATTTTCTCTCTTTTATGAGGTCGCTTAATAGTTTAATCCTAGATTTATAACGAGTGTATTTATCTAATAGATTTCTCAGCTTATCATCAATTATCGCAAGTGGAGGGAAGGTAACTAAATAATTTGAGTGAAAAGTAAAACCAAATAAGGGCGTTATGAACGCATTAGCAGAAATTCCTATGGTCCTATAGTTCTCGTCCTTGAGTAATGAGATAAGATTATCAAATTTATTCATAGCGAGCTTACCTAATTTACCGTAATCTTCAACAATATCATTTACTCCATAATACTCATGAACTCCGTGAAAATACGGGTAAAGTCCAGTAAACATACTTATATGAGCCGGTAGTGTCCAGGGAGATGGCGTAAAGGCATTATCAATTTTATTAAAGCCAATTTCGAGAAGTTTATCGAGTTTTGACGAGTAATCCTTTCTCAGAGTATCTGTTACTATCAAAACGATATTAGGTTTCATTATTTTCATTGTTTTTCACTATAGTATCTAAAAAGCTTAATGCCTATCATGAGAAACGAAAGCTGTAAAATATACAGTAGATCTAAACAGAGTTTTGATCAAATGTAAAATGATAGATAATATTATACTTCGAAGAGTTTTTGGTTATCTTTTTCTAAATCTCCTAGTAAGCCATACTTAATAGCCCTAAAAATCCATTTAGCGCTCTTTCTATACCCAAGAACTTCACACATGATGAATAGATCGCCTATAATCATTTTCCAAAAACTAGAATATATCTTTCCCCTAAACCATAAGTATATATCATTACGTAACATGAGATAATATCTTAGGAAATTGGAGTAATACCCATACTGTTTGTAGTTTTCACGTTCTTTATCATTCCTATGTAACATGAGCATTAGAGCTACCAATAATTTCCCGCATAGCCTCGAAAAATATTTTGACCCTTCCCCGGGCTTATGTAAGATCATTCTTTCCCTATAAACTAGAGGTAAATATCCAAATTTTTCAGCCCTATAAGTGTATTCAAGATCTATCCTATCAAGAAATAAGCTCTCCAAGAAAGGTTGTCTCAACGTATAATCTACGTTCAGTATCATACCGCTATTGACTATCCCCCTAGCTGTGTAAAAGTTAGAATTTGGGATTTCCTTGTCTATTAGAGCGTTGTCTATATTCACACTCAATATTATTGGAAGTGGACCTCCCTTTTCTTTTAGCTCTTTAGCTTCTCTTACAACTTTGCTGGGAGCAAAATTATCAAGAATAGTCGTATCTTGATCCAAAAACATAATATAATCTTCTCCCAGTTCTTTAGCAACTTCCGCCGCTTTATTATAAGCCTTTCCGAGACCATAATTCTTATCAAAAGGAATAAAGTAGTCTGACAAAAATTGCAC
>JAPYVG010000064.1 GCA_028277025.1 Sulfolobaceae archaeon | reverse complement strand
ATTTTCCAAGAATTAAACAATGAGTTAAAAGATACTTTGCCGTTGTCAACAGTTTCCGATAAACCGTGAATTTTACGCTATTTGATATCATTTAACATTCCTAATCCCTTTAAGGCTATCAAGTAAGATGAGGCTGTATGCCTATCAAAACCCTTCTCCCTCATCATCCTACCATGTCCCTCAGAATTTGTAGTACCCTTAGGATTAACTAACACAACGTTGAAACCCAACCTAAGTGCTTTAACAACACCATGAATTAACAATTGCCTCTTAGCAAAACGCGTCATATTCCTATTACCGCTCTTACTCCTAATGAACTTCCTCCTCTTTACTAGGAACAAGTCCTCAAATACAACATAATCAACGCCAATCCTTGATAGGAAATTAAGAGCTTGTGAAAGAGCATTCAAACGCAAAGCCATAGCTTTCCCTTTAGGAAAACCCGGTCTAGTAACATCTGAATACCACCACGTCTTTTTGGCAATAATTTCACCATCCTTGCTAACCACAACAACGTTCAACCTATCACTATTTAAATCAAAACCGGCAACCAAACCGTAGCCATTGGGTTTTGGTGAAGAGAAGTGCTTTAAGTACAATATCGAATAAAATGACTGTATGAGAAAATCCCCCTCAACAAGTAGAGTGTGGAGATAGTGTCGTCGTTAAGGTATTTACATTTTGTATAACGAGTATTACTTATGGGTAGGAAGCCTGTATTTAGGCAAGACGTTTCTTGTCCCTCTTGTGATAGTCATCATGTTGTTAAGTGTGGTAGGCCTTTGGGTAGGCAGAAGTTTTTGTGTAGGGATTGTGGTAAGTACTTCTTGGGTGATGCTAGTTATCGTTCTAGGAAGTTGAGAGAGGAGGCTTTGAAAATACTAATGGTATGAGTATAAGGGCTACTTCTATGCTTAACGTACCTCTTGGTACTGTTTTCACTTGGGTTAAGCGTTATGGTAGGAAAAAGTATGAGAAGTTGGTTGAGTTGTGGGGTAGGGCTAAGGAGTTGGTCAAGGGTAAGGTTGTTGCTAAGGTTGTTGATGAGATGTGGACTTACTTGTACAAGAATACTAGAGCTTTTTACAAGTGGGTTTTCACTTGTTACGTGGACACGAAGCTGGGAGTTTACCTCATTTTGGGGGATAGGGATGAGAGTACTTTCCTTGAGGTCAAAAAGTATTTACCTGAAGAGGGGGTGAGCGATGATTATAACTTGTCTGGTTGAAAGACCACACGGTTGTCTCGCCAGTTAACCCTAACGAGTCCTTTCATTCCTCATTAAGGGATAGGCTAATCAGATTCAAGAGGGCAACGAAGGCAGTAAATAGGAGCATTCGTAGCATGATGTACTCCATAGCCCTAGTCTTGTCGAAAAGAAGGTTAATCCCAGAATTTGTAGCTTAATGACGACACTATCTCCACGCTCGCAAAAACAAGCGAAATAGCCGAAAGTTAACCCTCTTTGTTCTAAGAGAAGGCTTTACATTTCCTTCAGTCTCCCTAGCGAAGGAATATAGTAATTCATTATTTTAAGGACTTCCCATTAAAATTCATTTATTTCTCTTTATTCAAAGATCCTCATTAATTCGTATTCATTATTTAATGAGGAAAGGAATTCTCTTATTTCTTTACGTTTCAAAAGTGATTTGTCTATGTTTATTTTTTCCTTTTCGATCTTTCTAGATAATTCTTCAAATTTTTCCCATATTCCTTTCTCTTTTAGAAATTTCTTATGAGATATTATTATTTTCAAGTTTCTTACGAAGGCTAATCTAATTAAATTATCCTCATACTCTGATTCAAGAACTTTTATCTTATTATTAACATATTCCAGCTCCTTGGAATATTTGTCTTTGAATATTCCTTCTGTTTTTCTTATTTCTTCCTCTAGGATTTTCTTTCTATCGTATTGGTATTTAAGCTCTCTCTCGATTTTATCATTATTGACTATTAATTCAACTTCGTTTTTCTCCAGTTCATCCTCTTTTAAAGAGTCTATAGATTTTTTCTTGTAATAATATCCCCATAATGTCGCAAATATTGAAAAGAATGTAAGAGCAGTCGCTGCAGTCGAAACTAGTGGTACACTAATTATTGAACTTACTATTGAGATTACACTACTAGGTATTCCCATTTTCTCATTTAAATCTCGAATAATGTCCTCCAATTTCTTCACTCCGAACCATATTCTCTATTCCATTCTTCATATTTTTTGATCATTTCTTTACTTACAGACGGTTTTGTTTCTTCTATAGCTTTATAGAGTTCTTCTTTAGTGATTTTACCAATCCTTAGTTTATATCCCGGTTTAGCGTTTTCTATATCTGGATTCATTCTCTTTATCATTGACATTATTGCTTTTCTACATATATGTGAAATTTCTCTTCCGCTATATCCTTCTGTCCTCTTTGCTAAATCATCATAATCGGCTTCTATTTCAAAGTTATTTTTTCCTAATTCAATTTCAAATATTCCCTTTCTTGCCTCAAAATCTGGAAGAGGGACATATATCCTGTAATCAAACCTATTTAATATTGCCTCATCCAAGGCCCATGGCCTATTAGTACTGGCTATAACCATAACGAAATCTCTTGATTTTCTAAAACCGTCCATTTCCGTTAAAATTTTTTGAATTAATCCAGTGCCTATATTCTCTTTTTCTTCTCTATTCAAAGAGATAGCATCGAATTCGTCAAAGAATATGATTGAAGGAGACATCTTTCTTGCTAATAGGAATATTGCATCTATGGTTTTCGGGGAATCACCTACATACCTTGAGAGGATCTTTGAAATATCTGCGTTAAAGAAAGTCGCATTAATAGAGTTTGAAGCTGCAGAAGCAAGTAATGTTTTCCCCGTTCCAGGAGGACCGAAAAGAAGAATAGATCTAGGAGGATCCATTTTTACTGGTTTTTCTGGTTTTGAAATTGCTATGCCTACAGCCTGTCTTAATAAAGACTTTATTTTTTCCAATCCGCTAATATCATCCCAAGTTAAATTAGTTTTTTCTATCATGCTTTTAGCTACTTGAATATAGTCGGGTTCGTCTCTATTGATTTTCTCTTTAGTTGTATTTATTCTACTTCTATATTCTTCTGCTTTCATTAGATAAAGTTCCCTAGTACTCTGAAATAATGCCTTGGAAGCAGCTTTTTCATAAAGATTAGCTATTTTTTCATAAACCTTATATGCCTTATCTTTCTCTCCTTTTTTTTCATAATACTCTGCTTCAGTTTCAAGCTTTTTTATTTGATTCAATATTAAAAAATCAATTGACATTAAAATCCCCTATTGTTTTTCCTTTTCTTCATCGTCCTTTTCCTTAGTAACTTCCTTTGTAGCCTCTTCAGGGCTTTTCTCACCCTTTTCTACTGCTTCCATGGCCTCAAGTATTTCTCTTTCGTCTGGCGAAATCTCCTCAGCCTCTTCCTCTGGACCTTGAGCATTATATAGTTGTCTTAACTTATTCATTATTTCATCGTCACTAATTTTTTGATCAACTAACCATTTCTCTAAGGTTTCGCTATCAACGTTATTTACCAGTTCTTCCCACACTTTCGAATTATATGTTTTCTGTGCCTTTTCCTTTAACCTTTGAACTTTGTACAGAACTCCTAATCTTAAATTAATTTCCCTTAGGTCCTTATCTATGTCTGCTATTCTATCTTTCAAATTCTTTATTTTTGTAGCATTTAGTCTTTTAGTAGCCTCACTTTTTCCTATTGAATCTTGGAAAAGTTTTTCTGCTTCCTTTTCTAGTTCTTGTCTCTGTGTTTCAAGCTTCCTTTCCTGTAATTCCAAATAACCTATTTCCTCCTTTATTTCTTTAATGTCAACGTTCTTTAAAACGTCCTTAACTCCTTTGTTCTTAATTAACTTGTCAAATAATCCCATATTTATCTAGTATTTATTCATATGACTATTATATATATTTTTCTCCATACTGGAGAAAGATTTTTTTCTCCATATAACCTACCGATAACAAACTCCTTTATGGAAAAATTAAAATAATCTCAGAGGAAGGATTATATGATGTATTTAATTGAAGTGAAGTACAGAAACGATAATGAAAGAAAAAGATTAGATTACCTAGTAAGTAAATGGCGTAATAAGATAAGTAAACCAGAGGGGTATTTACTTCAAGTTGATGATGATATGTATTCCGATGTAATTTCCGAGATAGTTAAAAAATTTCCAATAGATATAATCTCTATCTATAAAATATCAAAAATAGACTTAAATGAGGAAAAATATAGCGAAAGCAGAACATTTAAGTTACAAAAAGAACTAAAGGAAGCTAAGTCTTTCATGTCATATTTAATATCAAAAAAGAAGGGTGTCTTCCTAGGAAATTCTGGAGAAATGGAGATATATGATATTTATACTAGAAAAGGAATAGTACGAATGTATATGAACGTTAAAGGAGATTCTTCGACCTCGGTATTCATATCTTTAACAGGAAGCCAAGAAGCAGTAAGAAAACTTCTCGAAGAATTAACAGAAGAGATAAAAATATTTGGTGATGTGAAATGAACTGCCAAGATATATTTGATTATGTTATGAGTTATGCTAGAAAGGATTTAATTAGTTTAAAAAACGAGCCCCTTGAATCTAGAATTCAAATTTACAACGAGCTAAAAAAGAACAGATCGTATTATGAAAATAATTGTACTAAAGGCCTTTCGTTTAACGAGAAGAACTTGATGTTAGGATTTTTCGATCTAGCCTTAATTAGAGTAGCTTCAAGTTTGAAAGATTGTAATGACTCTATAGCAGCTCTCATATCCAAAGACTTTACAGACGATGAGTATACAGCTTTTTTAAAATTAGATAAATTTCTCCTTTTAGATTACATAAAAGATACTGAAATAGCTACAGCCTTATTTAACAAAACAGGGAAGATTTACGATGTTATAAAGAAATGGTACGATGAGGAAATGTACGAGTACGAAAAACTTCTAGAACCAGGAGAATATAAAATTAGACAAACATTAGGAGTAGCTTTAAGGCATGAATATATCAATAGGTTCGAAAAAATAAAATCCGGTATAATAGCTTACTTTTCTAAAGACCCGGGGGCTCCTAGACAGTTATTTAATGAATATGAATATGTTATAAGAAAGCAATACGAGGCTGAAATTGAAAGGAGAAAAATTGAGGAAAATATGAGGAAAATAGCAGAAGAGAAAATCGACGAACTTGAAAAGGAAATAGAGAAGTTAAGAGAAGAAAAGGAAAAAATAGATAAATATCTAGATAATTATGGAGTAAAAGGTGTAACCTTAGAAGATAAGATAAAAAATATGATAACCTTTTTACAAGGACAAGTTAAGGAACTCATTGAGCAGAAAAAAATTCTTGAATCGCAAAAGGCTGAACTCGAAAATTATGTAATTAAATTAAAAAATGAGAGTAAAACTGTTATAGAATCAGAAATAAGAAGATATGAAGATACTATAAGAGAATTAACTGAGAAAATCCAAAACTATCAGAATGCGGTTTCTAAGCTTCAGATCGAAAATTTGGAACTTCAAGACAAAATAAACGAATATAAAAATATTTCAGAATCAAGTATAGCTATAAGCAATACCGAAGCTAGAATAATGGAAGTCAATTTTATTGGGAGGTTTGAAATGAAAATGAACACAGTTCCTAGAAAGTTTTTCGACCCTATAAGAAAAGGGGAAATAAATGTATATAAAACTAGTGATTATATAATAGAAAGTAGTGAGGAAATAAATTCGTTAAATGTTAATCCAAAAGAACTACATTTATATCCACATAATACCGAAGTTACATATATAATAAGGAAACGGAGATTGTTAAAAGACGATTTGAGTATAATAATCAAAGCTAAATTCCTTTCTCATATCGAAAATTACGTAAAGAAACTAGCAGACGATAAGACTATTTCACTAGCAGATGTTCTAGAATATCTGGATAAATCAATTGATGCTGCTAGGCAAGGAAAGGTATTACATGTTATAGGAATAGCTTCACCAACAGGTTTCGATAAAAAAGTAAAGGAATATATATCCTCTGATGATTTTAAGAAGAACTTTACGGACTATTATTTATCAGTATGTTTGATAGATCTATTATCTGGCGAATTAATCTATAATAAGCTAGATAACAGAATAAATAGTTATATCGATATTTTTGAACCAGAGCTGGAAACTGAAAAAATATTTAAAGCTAAAGATTTAATTAAAAGAGAACTCATGAAATCAGGCCATGTTACACTATCATCAGTAGTACGAGAATATAATTTAGCAGAATTGATAGCTAAAAAGGCATTTTACGAGTTACAAAAAGAGAACATAGGAAAAATCTACAATGTAAACGGAGAAATAGTTTTAAAGAGAGACTAAATAGATCATGTTATTTGTAATATATTTGGATATTTATCAGTAGTAGATTAAAAGTAGGGGTATGTAAGAATAGCCTTATCTACCAAAAATTTCAAGCGCATTAGATATATATATATAAAAATAAATAAATTTGGAAAAAAAAAGAATAAACTATTTCAATATACATTTTTTGATAAACCGATTTGGTTCCTTAAAAGCTCTATCTTCAGCAAAATATCTTCTTTTGTGCCTATATTATATTTGATTTTTTTCTCTAAACTGCTTACAACGTCCTTAGTATCTACAGTGTTAATTTTCTTTATCCAAAATAGTGCTTGCTCATAATCATCTGATAGTTGAACAACAAGATATGCATACTCTACAAAGGCATACGCACTAGCCCTGGTTGTAAGTGTACCATATAGCATATTAGATAAAATGGATATAAGTTCTCTAGTAGAATATCTGTCTTCTTTCTTAGGAGATAAGCACTTCAAAAATATTTTGTCATAATCCTTTAGGGTTGGATTAATGCTAGACGGTAGAGTGAATTGCATATTAATTTTTTTACTATATACTTCAACTACATCTTGGAAAACCGGCCTACCAGTGAGAATCTCATAAAATACTTCACATACTTGGTATACATCTGTTTTTTCGTCAATTGGACCTAAGCGTGGTTCTAATTGTTCCGGAGCCGCGTAAATAGGGGTAAATGCTTCGTTTGTAGATGTGGTTATATCTGATAATTTTGCTGTTTCCCAATCACTAATCTTTGCCCTACCGTTATCGTCTAAAAGTATGTTAGACGGTTTTATGTCCCTATGAATTATTCCCTTTTCATGAGCGTATTTTAATCCAGAAAGGACATCTAAAATTATCCTAGTAGCTATATCCTTATCAAAAGTCTTTCCTTGAAGTGACCCCTTCATTAGTTCCATTACCATGTAAGGTCTAGGATTTATATCATAACCTAAGAGTTTTACTATATTCGGATGATCATTTAATTGTATCCATGCTGCCAACTCATTAACGAAATTCTTATCAGGAACTTTAGGAACTTTTATAGCTACAAGCAATGAATCATTTTTCCTCCTCGCTTTGTAAACTATAGCGGAACCGCCTTCACCTATAGTTTCCAAGACCTCGTGGTTGGGGATTTGCAATACGCCTTGGTTTTTTATTACTGGTCGTTGTCCCATAGGTAATTTTTCATTTTCGCCTGATTTTCTTTCAATACCACCATTATCTACCCGTGTTGCTTCGTTACCTTGCATCCTAGGTACTCTAGGTACTTCAGAGTAGCTATTTCTCATGGCACTCTCAAGTAAACTACGAATTACACTATCTATAGCATAATAGGAGGGAGTATGCCCCCTGTTGTCGGCAATCCTCGGATTAGCACCATGCTCAAGCAGCAGTTTAACAATCTCAACATGACCCTTTTGTACTGCTATATGCAATGGCGTTTGACCTTCATCATTCTTAGCGTTTGGGTTTGCCCCACGCTCAAGCAGCAGTTTAACAATCTCAACATGACCCTTTTGTACTGCTATATGCAATGGCGTTTGATCGTGAAAATAAAACCCAGTAGCTTTTGCGTTTGGGTTTGCCCCATGCTCAAGCATCAGTTTAACAATCTCAACATGACCCTTTTGTGCTGCGTCATACAATGGCGTCCAGCCGCCATTAGTTTTAGCGTTTGGGTTTGCCCCATGCTCAAGCAAGATCTTAACAATCTCAACATGACCTTCTTGTTCTGCTATATGCAATGGCGTTTGACCTTCATCATTCTTAGCGTTTGGGTTTGCCCCACGCTCAAGCAAAACCCTAACAACGTCAACATGACCTTCTTTTGCTGCTATATGCAATGGTGTCCAGCCGTCTTTATTTTCAGTGTTTGGGTCAGCACCATGCTCAAGCAAGATCTTGACAATCTCAGCATAGCCTTCTTGTGCTGCTATATGCAATGGCGTTTGACCGTCATTATTTTTAGCGTTTGGGTTTGCCCCCTTTTCGAGTGCTGTTTGTACTTCAATCAAGTCACCATCCTTAGCCCCCTCGAGGAGTAAATCGTCCCAGTTTCCTGCCTTCTTCAGAACCCAGTCCCGGCTTCCTACCATCTTCTGCACCCCACCAGGTAATTTTTCATTTTCGTCTGATTTTCTTTCAATATCACCCTTATCTACCCGTGTTGCTTCGTTACCTTGCATCCTAGATCCTCTAGGATAACTTATACTCCCTTCTTTTACCGGTTCTTCCTTAATTTCTACATTCGTGTCAGGAGTTATGTACACATAATTTGATGGTTGCGTACTTATTACTACCAACTCTACGATTCCAGTGTAAACAGGGATAGGAATTATATCACCTTTA
>JAPYVG010000009.1 GCA_028277025.1 Sulfolobaceae archaeon | reverse complement strand
GATTTTAAGCAAGAGGATATAGTAGAAGCTACAAAAGATCTCTCACTATCACCTTATGATTCATTGCATTATATAGTTTCAAAGAAATGCAATGCTAAGATAATATCAGCAGATAAGGACTTCAAGGTAAGAATAGATCCTTGTAATTTCACATTAGATTCGTAGAAGAGTATAGCTATCCTTATGTCAAAATCAGCTAACGGGAAGAGAGCTCATTCTTCCATGAATCTAATAAACTAGATTTAACCTAATGTTTACTAATGAAGATTGAAACCTCTCGATAAACCTCTCACGGTACGGTAAGTACACTTCTCATAGCCAATTCGCCATAACCTCGTGTATGAATGTTGTGTAAGCTCTCTTTGTTTTCCTCACTTTTCCTATTGTTAATAACTCGGTTTGTTAAGTCCACTTGGTCTAGTGTTTACCCGTGGCGTAATTTATCCTTATTTTTAATTCCGTCACGCACCTCTCTCAAGAACTCATACACAGTCACCCTTAAGTCCTTGGGGGCTAGTCGAGGGAAACACCTATATAGGAGTTTGAGCGAAAGATTTACTACTGAACGCCACTACACTCCCATCTGCCTTTTTCATAATGTTAAAAGGAGCAATTTTTTCTTGGTATCTCCAATCATTTTCATATATTTGCTAATATTATTGATAAAAAAGTTTCTAAGCTAGCTCATATTTTCTTACAACAGCACCAGCAACCAAGCATTATCGGATTAATTTTGGTTAGATCTTTTGATTTTCTATTAGTCCTTACTATCCCCAATTTTTATCACCTTTTACTACGTTAGTAAATCACAATTAAAAAGAATTTGTTTAGTTAATTGTTTTTAACTTCATTCATCATTTTTATTATCATTCGCGGAATTTAAATTATGGAATTGGAAAAATCTATGATAAAGAGGTTTTCGTTCTCTCCAACCGCAATATCCTATTTGCTCGGAATGATGTTACTGGACTCATTAGGACTTTATTTTGCACTAAATAGTATTAAAAACATAAATGCAGGGATTATATGGTACAGTGTTGCGATATTGTTGTTGGTAGCTAGCTTGTCAACAGGCTTTAGCATTACATTAGTCTACCAGTCCTCTGCATTAGCTTACTACATAAGATTTAGTAAACTTAAAATGTCTAACTACATCTTGAGTTTATTCATAGGTTCACTGATCTCTGCCACTATATACTCGGTAATTTTCGCAGTCCTTATCACACCATTAATAGCTAAACTAGCACTTGACCGTTTTTATGAAATTATTAGGTTTGATAATATTCTACCTTTCATAGCCTCAGTCCTAATCTCAAGTTTCTTCATCCTAACCTTAACCTATACAATCATTGCTACATTACTAGTCAAGATAGGGGCTAAAGCATCAAACTATGCTTACTACATCTTCTTTCTGTTGTTGGCATTTTCAGAACTCTCCCCTTCAACTTCATCATCACTTAACCCCTTCTACGAAGCTGAACACATAATTTCGTACTCCCTCATCCACGACACCATAAGCCTTTACTCCATTGAAGTAGCATTACTTGGGATAGTCTTACTGTTGATAGGGAATTTGATTTTAAAGAAAATCAAGGCACTAAGACTGGAGGAGGTGGTGTGGTAATGTTGGAGATTAAAGATTTATCTATCAGTTTCGAGGAATTTACGGTCTTAAGAAACATTAACTTAAAACTTGACAATCAATTGTGTGTAATACTAGGCCCTAATGGTTCGGGGAAAACTACCTTGCTACGAGCTATATCTGGGATAATCCCATACAAGGGTTCGATAAAGATAAACGGTAAGGAGGTTAGGAGTGCCAAGGGTGTTTTAGAATACTCCACAAACCTTCAAGAGGTATACACTATAGGTAATTCCGCGTGGGATACTGCGAAAATAATAGCGGAGATTAAGGGCGGAGATTTGAAAGAGTTCACAAACATCTTGGACTACCTAAACGTAGACAGAAGAGTGATACATAAGCCTATATACAAGATGTCTACCGGTCAGAGGAGTTTAGTATCGTTAGCACTAGCGCTTTTTACAAGGCCTCAAATAGTCACTATTGATGAGCCTGTAGAGAATGTCGACGTTACTAGGAGGGATAAGGTGATATCGTTATTACGTGAAAGGGTAAACGAGGGTGTAATTGTGACACACCAGAAGGAGCTAATCAACATGTTACATGATAATAAGAAGGAAGTGATAGTTTATACGATAGTTAACGGTGAGCTCGTTGAAGGTGATAAAATGTAATAGAAAAGCAAGGGGAGGGGATGTATATATAGCATGCTGGGTTGGTTGCTGGTTTAGTTGTTGGACTTCAAGGGAAGTTAAAAAACCTTAACTATAATCTAAGTTTAAATCCATCGTCGAGAAAAGTATTAAGGGGGAAGGATTATTAGTAAAGAAATAGATATTCAGAAATCCATAGAAATAAGCGAGAACCTTTATCATCGTGTTATGCTTAACGCAGCTAGGATAATATTAGATTTCATAGGGCTTAGTAGTCTTACTACTTTTTTATTAATAAGCCTTATCTCAAACCCCCTTACTTTTAACATTAGTGTACTAGCCTTTTCCACCATATATACGTTTATCTCATGGAGGATGAGTAGGTTTATATATCCTCTTATCAAGACAGTAAACTCTCACAAGCATTCGTTAATCGCCAAAGACTTCCCCTTAATCGTAAAGCTAACCTACGCACTTTCGCTCACATTACTTTACGTTCTATTTCTACTCTCACTTTACGTTCACTTCCTATCATATTTCCTAATTTTTCTCGTAGGTGCGTATATATCTTTTGTTGGGGGTCAGTTAATTACTACCATAAGATTTCTGAAAGAGAAATCTGTAGAATACGTTCTAGTTACATCCTATATTCTTTCGGGGGTAGCTATCATAATATCCCCTTTATATACGATAACCCTTCTAATCCCACCACTATTAGCCTTTTTGTATAAATTGATAAGGAGGGCAGAGGAATGGAGCTAGAGAAATTAATAAAACTGTTGAAGGATAATAAGGAGTTAAATGTTGGAGTTAGGTTAGGGATTCTGCTGGGTCTTTATTATACTAGGTCTGCGTGGTTTAAGGAATTGTTAGAAGCCACAAGGCTAAATAAGGCTGAACTGTATCAACATCTTAAGGTCTTGCAAAAGGGTGGATATGTGGAGATTAAATATATCCCTACAGTCGAAGGTAAGAGGTTAAAGGTTTTTATAACAGAAAAGGGCGATGAACTAATAAGACAAGTAATAGAACTGTTAAAGGAGAAGTAATCTTATCCTTTTTAGAACAGTCTGTAACATTTTTACGTAACTACTCGTTATTTTTAATCTAAATATCGTTTTGACAAGTCGTGTTTATATAGTGTTACCGAAGTAGTTTTTATTGCTGATCTCCCTAACTGATGACGGGCTCTGCTCACGAGGTTTAGGGAGTGATAAAAGTGTGGATGGGAGGGTGGTGTTTCCCTCGACTAGCCCCAATGGGTGACTGTGTATGATCCCTTAACCCGTGGTGGAATTAGAAGTAAGGAAAAGTTACGCCACGGGTAAACACATCTACTATATTCCCGAGACAGGTACTAATACATATGTGATAAGTTAAAATCCTTTTATTCCTCTTTTCTTACATGGTTTCACTTTTTCTACTCATATTAGTTGCATCGTTGATGGTAGTAGCAATAGTTATAATCCTTTACTTAGTAGAAAAAGTGAGGAATTACGCTAGTTTTTGGTTCATAATATTCCTCCTGGTGATGATGATAAGCATGTTTGTAAGTGCCTCAATTTATTTGAATTCACCGTCGAGTCTCTCTTTAGCCTTAGCTTTCCTCACAAACTCAATCGTCATGGTGGCATTCCTAGTCCCGTTTTTTATTAAGGCTAAGGAGCTAGCTTTAAGGAGATATAACGGGAAGAATGACAGCCTCACCTCAGCTTTAGCAGTACTGAACGAGGTAATAATGGGTTATACTTTCGAACTGGCACAGTACGGTAAGTCTATTTTCTCTAGTCCCCTCTCTTATTTCACCCTTTCAATAAATAATTATTGGTTTTACTACTCTATGATGGCTGAAATGTTCACTCTTTATCTAATATATTACTTGAGGGGGGTTAAGCGGGAAGTACTTACCCAGATATTCCCAATAGTCGGTATTACAGCCTCTCCTCCTATACTTTTAGACGACAAGGTTTGGTTTTACTCCTCTCTGCTCATGTCCCTCGGTTTTTGTGCTTTGGGTTTTAGGTCTAGGCTTAATTACTTATACGTAGCTATGGCTATTGCACTCTTAACTACGTTCTTTACACCGGTAATTTATGAACTAATTCTTTTATATTCGATGTACACGTACTATACGATTGTTTTTTCAGTTGCTCGGAATATAATTTCTGGTAAGTGAATGGTAAAGCTGTGGGGTTATTTTTGTTTAAGAAAGAGTTTAACGTAAATAGGGTAAAGCTAGATCAAACCAAGGGTTTTATTACAAACTTTATCACTATTGGTACAGTGTAAGGTTAATTCATTATTGAACTCAGTTAGCGTCGTGAGGTAAGTGCTTATGCCTTTACTACAGAAGAGTAGTGATAAACCTTAATTTAATGTGAATATGCCTTATTGGATTATTTATATGAGCGGGGAATAAGCAAAAAAGGAGTGAAAAAGGCAAAAAGAAAAGGATTTTTAGAGTGAACTCTGTACGTCCGCCGCTAATGCTTGTCCAGCAGACACTGAATTCATTGGTACGTTAATCGCCATAACTCCTATAAATGTATTGGAGTTATATTGGGCATAAATTCCTATTTGTGATATAGTATAGTTAAGGCTGATTCCGCTCTGGAATTCAGCCCTTTGTATTATACTTGGGTTGGCGGTATATACTAAGAAATAACCTAAACTACCACTGGTACCTATCTGGAAAGTTGCGCCATTCGCAGATGCCTGGCTCTCTATTTGCTGAAGATATTGACCCTCTGTAGATACAAACTGCTCAGTCAGATTATATAGATATGACGCAAGGTTAGGGCTTGTATTCCAGTACTCCCCAACAACTATTACACAAGTAGGTTGGCCATTAACATTCCCTTGAGCAACAGCTACTGCTATCTTGCTTGGTGGCGTAAAAATAAACCCTGGCTGGTAGTAAAGGCCACCTGAGAAAGAGCTACCGAAGGAAGCTGAGCCACTAAAGAAAGAGCTACCGAAGGAAGTAAACCCGTTTAGGTTCAACTGTGAGAGGCTTACAATTTTAGTAGAACCGTTAAGGAACGTAACTTTATATTCCCCGTTCCCTATATACACACCAGTACCACTCTTGTTCTTATCAACACTCCAACTACCACCGAAAAGCGATTGGGCAGTTGAAGCCACTGCAGTTATATTATGAGGAGTTAGTAAGGGTAATACCACTAGCAAAACTACTAGTACAACTACTACCGCTACTACCGCACCAATAACTGCTTTAACAGGGAACCTCTTCTTAGGCTGCTGATATGGGGGTAGTTGTGCTGGTGGTGCTCCATAGGGAGGTTGTTGATAAGGAGGGTATTGAGGAGGTTGCTGAGATGGTATAGGTTGCTGTGGTGGTTGCTGGTATGGTTGTGAATAAGGTAGATTAGGTAATTGATAACCGCACCTAACACAGAATACTGCGTCATCGGCATTTGGATACCCGCATCTTGGACAATACTTTACCATTGTATATTCTCTGAGAAAACTAGTTTATAAGCATTTTCTTTTTTAGAGCTAAACGCACAAAATGCAAATTTGAAGATATGGGATAGAGTGTAAAGTTTAAACGGAAATAATTCAATAATTGTAAGCTAGTTTATATTAATTCCTTTTCTACGATAATAGCTGACTTATTTAACTATCTAAAGAGTTTTACCTCACCGATTCTGAAATGTACTGGAGCAGTTGAGAGGGTTAGGGGGCTCCTTCTATTGCGACGCGTGTAGGCTCTTCACACTGTAAAAGTGCGTAATAGCTTAATTTGACGCAGACACCTTAGGCGAGAGATAAGATAACCGGAGTTAACAAAACCAACGATCATAATGGAATCCAAAATGCGCTTTTTATATTTGTGTAAGCGAAACTCAGTTAATAAGAGGATTAGCCAAAAGCTCTTTATAGATTCTTACTAAAAGATTGAGACCATGGCTAGGAGGACTTGCCCGAAATGTGGTAAGGTTGTTGAGGTACAAGTGATACATGAAGGAAATAGGGTTATAAAAAAGTGTCCTAACTGCGGGTATGTGTTCATACAATATGAAGTAAAAAGGGCTTTAACTTAAAGGCTACTCATTTTTTATTAGTAATTTCATTTCCTTCTTAATAGGATAAATATTCCTATAACTAATATAACTACTATTACGCCAGCAATTATAGGTAAGGTAGGAAAGCCCTGTGGTTTAGTCGACGTGGATGTCGTTACTGATGTAGTTGTCATGCTAGTAGTGGAAGGCGAGATTGTTGATGTCGTAGTAGTTGTTTCAGTTTGCGTGGTCGATGTTGTCGTCGGTGGTGTAGTTGTTGTGGTTATTGTCACAGGTTGTTGTACCGTAACATTAACCATTTTACTTACTGTAGTATAACCGAATGCGTTGAAAACTATAGCTGTAACATTATAAATCCCGCTTGATTTTACGGTATAGTATGCATATTCCCCAAAATTGTAAACTCCCACAAAACTTCCGTTTACTAGGAACGTTACGTTATAAACCCCTATTAATGTTGAGTTTGGATAAAGTGCTGAGATAACGATAGTAGAAGACCCTGTTCCCTCAATTGCATAGACTTCTAATTGAGGTGGCGAGGGTTTCGTGAAGGGTATGGTCATGAAAGACGGGGTAAAGGTAAAGCTCACATTTCCGCTCAATATTGATGAGGTTATTGTAACAAATGCAATTTTGTAGTAACTTGGATATACCAGGATTCCTATGGGGTTTTTAATCTGATAAACGGATCCAGTAGGCACTTGATATGTGGTGTATTTCAACCATTTACCTTGAATATTGACATAAGTGTAAATTGTGACACTAGGTAACAAAGTGCCAACCATCGCTGATATAGAGAAAACTAATAAGGTCGAGTTACTGAATAATTCTACAACCCTAATGTTAGGAATTATACCTATGTTTATGTTTCCTATTTGCTCTCCTAAGTAGTTGTATACTATGATACTACCGTTGTTGTAAAGTATTGTAAATTCGGAATTTGAGGAATTCATTACCGGTGTTGCACTTATGAAATTAGTTATGTTTTTCACGATCTCTCCGTTAGTAGTATTTATTATGAGGACTTCTTCCTCACTACCGTTCACTTTTCCTTCTAAACTTACTACGTCCTTACCTAAAGCTAAGGGCGTTATATGCGTGAAATTCTTTATTTTTAGGTTAATAACACTCCCTATCTTCCCATTATAAATAGTTGTGATTGTGTTATTTCCTATCGCATAAGTGTAAACACCGTTACTTATCAATTGCAAATAGCTTACGTTTGATGCTATTAAGCTGACGTTATATGTTTTACCGTTAAATGTGATAAGGTAAAGTGATACGTTTTTAAATAACGAGATTAACTGAAAGAGGCTGAAAAGTGAATAAGCACTAACGTTATAAAGAGTGATGTTATGTGAAGTTCCTAATGCGAATAGAACTATTTCACCGTTTACTACGCCGCCACTAACACTTGTAATTCCAAAAGGCAGGCTGAACACTTTACCAGAATAATTAATGAAAGATTCTGGTTTTAGGGAAATAAAGAAACTCTTGGTGGTGTTGCCAAGTACTCCGGTAAAGTTAATGTAAGGAATGACGTAGTGTCCTTGGTAATAAACTACTGAAGTCATTAGTGGGGCTACAATAGATAACCTGAAGTTTTTGAATTGTGTCTGCGAATTAGCAGTAAGTGGTAAAATGAGGATGATGAGCAGTAATATGAGTGGAATAAACCCCTTTTTCATGGGGTAATCTGCGACTTTTAATTATATAAAATTATTCATAAGATAAGGCTGATTAAGCTAAAAATGAAGTTCTAACGTAGTTTTAAATTCTATGCTTGCCAGTGGCGTAACTTTTCTAATTCTGCATATGTCTAAGGGATCATACAAACTCGTCCTTAGGGGAAACACCACTACTCTCGTCATCAGTTGCGCGATCATCAATAGAAAGTACTTCGGTCGATAATATTATTAGACATAACTAATTGACGAGATGATATTTAAAAGTGATTAGAAATAATAATAATAACTACGTAAAAGCGCTACAGTCTAAGTTAGCAGTTAAATGCTAGTCTCTTATAAACAATCAATCTCGTTTTAGGGCTCACCTACATATAACGGCTGTTAGAAATATTAAATAACGTCACATGATTTAAACTTCATAGCTTATCAGAAACTGTTGATAACCTACGATTTGTAGTGAACATAATACATGGAGGGCTGAATCCTTTTTCACGTTGATAGAAATTTTTTTATATTTGTTTATAACGAATTTTTGTTAATAAATGATGATCTTTCACGCCGATGTGGGCTATGCCCAAAAGGGTGGGAGTGATTACGGAGATGTGAGCCCCGTGCCGTTGGGCTCGAAGGAGTCCCATGACCCACCCAAAAGGTGGTTGAGGGCTAAGTCCCTACACTCGATCATGAATGAACATAAAATGATTGAAATGAAAGTGTAGGGACAAACGGATGTGAAATACTGAGAATGATAATTCGGTTCTCTTATATTTGTTGTTTTTATTCAAATAATAAGTTTTTAAGTGCCTTTACGCATTATATCTTATGAATCCAATTATTCTCTCATTACTGATCTCAGTCCTAATGTTAGCTGTAATGGTTTACATAATTTATGAGGTGGAAAAGTGGAAAAGTGATAGAAGAGTACTGGTAGGCCTTTACATAGAGGGAATGATGCTAACAATGAACCTAGGCGCTTACCTCTACTTGTTATACCACGATGTGACTTATTTTCTTATAATAAACGGGGGGTACATGGTCTTCGCCCTCTACTTGATCCTTCAAATTACAAACATTAGGAAGGAGTTTGCTTACCTAATCTTCTCGGTGCTCATGGTTAGTTCTGAAGCTTTAATGGGAGCCTTGATATTCACATTACAAACCGGATTGCCAGCAACTATAGACTCTTCGGTCGAGAACCCTTGGTTTGTTGGGGTAATGATGATAGAAATGGCTTTAACGCTCTATTTCTCCTTTAGTAGGCTTAATGGTAATATGAGGAAATACTTAGTAGCCCTTATCCTACTAATGCCTTGGTTTCCGGAAATTTTCGGTGTTTACGCCTTTTGGTTATCAACTTTCATAATGATAGCGGCTACAATAGTAATTTATGAAACTCTTTATAAAGATAGGCTTAGGGCTACGCAAGACACCTTTACAGTATTAGAGCTAATGTGGATTTTCTCCTTAATGATGGTTGGAGAATTCTTATACTACTTATATTCATCACTCTTACTCTTCGACCTTTCAATGATCGTTGCAATGGTATGGTTTGCCTATAGGGCTTCTGTCGGGCCTAGCCCTATTAAGGGGAACTATATAAGAGACGCCAAAACAGCCTTTGCGATAATTTTCTCCACGTTCGTAATGGAGTTCTTCATGGGGGCAGTCCTAGATTTCGTAAACGGTGTTTTTAGTGCTGGTGTAAACGGTTTTATAAGTAGCCTGACTTTACCATGGTTAGCCCCTAATACACCGTTAAACGTACTGTGGGACGGAGTAGATATAGTGGGGAGTGTGTTAGGTAGTGTATGGTTCTTAATAATGATGGGAATAGAAATGGGTTTCCTGGCGTTTAAGAAGATGCTAGAAATTAAGGTTAGGGAAGTGAGGGTGAGGATGAGTTTAATGATATTAGCTTACGCAATTTACTCAATTTACTTACCTAACTTTTCACCTATTTCCTCCCAATTACCTTACATACCCTATATGTGGAGTATGGGAATAGGGACTATGGGTGGAGTTACTAACTCAGTCCTACTCGGTCTAATAGGGACTTATGTAGTTTATGCTGTCCTTAGCTTTTTATTTGGTTCAAGGAACTTGTGTGCCGTGAGTTGTTCTGCTCCATTAATGTATCAAGGTAACTTTTACGACTCGTTGAAGGTATTTAATAGGACTTCAAAGTTAGGTAGGAAAACGCTTACTTCAAAGACGGGGAAGTGGTATAAAGTAGTAGCTGTTGGAGTTTCCATTGGAGTTTTAATAGCCGCTATTATTTCCTACCTTAATAACTTAGGCATAATATCCTTTACTGTTGAAAGTGTCGACATAACTTCACTGATCTACTTCATATGGTTTGACATATTGTGGTATATTGTATTTATATCTATACCTTTTATGGGGACTTTCGCTTGTGTAACTCAAGGTTGGTGTTATTGGGGAGTTTTTAACCAGGCTGTTAGCAGAATAGGACTTTTTAGACTGAAAGTCAAAGACCCTCAGGTTTGCGTAAGCTGTAAGACTATTGATTGTGCTAATGCGTGCCCGGTAGGTTTAACCGACATGAGGGGAGAGTTCATAAAGAAGGGCGAATTTAAGTCAATAAAGTGCATAGGGATAGGGGAATGCGTTGACGCTTGCCCACATAAAAATATATTCTTTTATGACGTTAGGCATTGGATTAAGGAAAAGTTAGGGAGAAAATAGGTATGTTATTTTTTCCTCCGCATCGCGATTTATCCTCTCTCAACTACTGCCGTCATACAATGTATTCCACCAAACCCTCCAGACAGGTTTTTAATATTAACTGTTATTACGTCAACTCCTTCAATCCTTAAATTAACGGGGGAAATTATTTTACCATCATCAATAGTCAAGAAATTAGTGGCGTAATTCCTAGCTTCTTCAACGCTCACTGGATAAACGTTAAATCCCTTCCTCTTAATGTACTCAAGGAAAGTTATCTCCTCGACCTTTTTACCACCTATGTATACTTCAACCCTATTCCTCTCCATTAACTGTTTAACTCCCACTACGGTGTTAGAAGACGCTACGTTGAAGTAAGTGTCGAGGTGAAAGAACTCCTCACTCCTTTCCTCATGGACTACAGCTACTTCTTTACCAGTCTTTATGAGGATTTCAGCCCCTTTCAAGTCACTCCTATTTCCTACTCCTACTAAGTAAAAGTCCCCCATGGGAAAGAAGTCTCCACCCTCTAAGAACCCCTCCGTTACTTCAACGTATTTAACATTTAACGCCCGCCAGAAGAGCTTTGCTACCTCAGTTTCATTCCTTCTCTGAACTTTTGCCATCTTACCTATAATTATGCCAAAGTCTGTAGTTATTTGCTGATCCCTCATAAAGTACATATTTGCTAGCGGGTTTTTTATTACAATTTCAGTCTCACTCCTTATTTCTGGCTTTAACAAGAGAAAACGGGAGAGGAACCACGGGTCACCGTCGATCCCAACGATTTCCTTTAATATCCCGTAGAACCTTTTGTCTTTTTCAGCTCTTCTCGCGATAGTATGAAGAAGCCTGTAGATCTTTATCCCCTCACCCTTTAAGGTCTCGATTATCTCCTCGTACTCCCTTCTAGCATTTGAGAAGCTAAACCTCCTTTGATATAAGAAGGTTTTAGGTTCAATTAAGGCTAGGTAAACCTCTAACCCCGGTTTGTGCAGGGCTACAGCCTTAAGCTTTTCCCATTCCGCCTTAGCTTTTCCTATCATAATCTATAATTCGTGAGGAGCAATAAGGGTTTTATGACATATCGTAGACGTTAGCCTTGTCCTTAACAAAGTATAAAAACTCGTCTACAGCCATTCCGGCAAGTCTTGCACCCTCTCTAAAGTCTCCAGTTTCTATGTAGTATTCTATTGCTATTCTCAGTTTTGGTGGTAGTGTTTTTATGAATTCCCAGTTTGCTGTCCTCCTTCTGACCTCCCTAGCCTCCTCAGCAAACCTAGCTAATCTCTCGTAGATCGACTCCATATTTTCCTAGCACCTCTTTGCTATAAGTATGTTTTGTGAACTTAATATACGTTTTTAGTTCAGAGATGAAATCCGACAAGAGACCTTTCTTATAAAGCAAGTAGAGTAAATCTATCCCTCTGTAAACTTTTACGTCCTTATATTCGCTGAGGAATTCCTTTGCAGCAAAAACTCCGCCGTTTTCTGTTAGCACGTCAACCCTTAGTTCCTTACCAAAAACTAAACACACTGCCTCCGGATAGTCAGCACTCCTTATTGGTAGTCCTCTGGTTGCTTCAACTATGAGTAACGCTTTTCTCCTAACCTCTCTGTCCTCTTCCAATACTTTTATTCTCCCTTTTGCTAGCCCTTCTGAAATCCATAATAAGGGGGTTTCTGTCCTTATCTCATTTAGTACCGATTCCGTTATGAAAATTAGGTCGTAATAATTGAATATTAGATCCCTTTTATCGTACTTAACCCAGTCTATTAAAAACGATGTATCCATTATTGCGTTAATCGACTGCAAGTATACCAGCCTTAATCCTCAACTCGTTAAATTCGTCAACTGCCATCCCAGCCAGTTTAGCTGCATTATAAATGTCCCCGGTTTCTATGTAGTATTCTATTGCTATTCTCAGTTTTGGTGGTAGTGTTTTTATGAATTCCCAGTTTGCTGTCCTCCTTCTGACCTCCCTAGCCTCCTCTTCAGCCCTTTTCATCTTTTCTAAGTCCATATAATAAACTTCGATCCCTTGAATAAAAGTGCTAATTTTGCAGTAGCTCTTGATTAATGAGGTGAAGTTTCACAATATATATGTTTACAATAAACTTTCATGAAATGGCCTCAATGTGTGTGATTGCAAAAATGTGAGCCTTGTGCCGTTTGAGTTCTCAGTACCCTATTAGAGTTAAGGACAAATTGTTAAGCCCCCAAGGAAGGCTGTATAAAAATTACTCAAAAATTCTTTCTTTCATTGCAAGAAAGCTAGAATAAATAACCTCTTTAAAGCCGACTTCCTTAAGGTTATTTAGCCTTAACTCCTCTCCCGGCATTGCGACTAAAGCCTTAACCCTAGCCCTCTTTAATATTCTATATGAAGGATAACACAGCGATCCATGGGGTGCTATGACCGTATTAGCATTTAGTCTAACGCATTCTTTAGCGACGGCTGGTCTTTTTAATGGCTGATTTAATGCCGGGTTTACCCTTTTCTCCAATATTTCACCTTTATCATTTAATAATACCAAATATTTCGCTCTTGAGAAGACTTCAAATCTCATGTTATCATCGACAGTTGTACAAATTATCATGTTATCATCTTGTTTTAATAAAAAATAAACATTTGTGCGGAAAGCCTTGATAGTATAAACTCACTCTTTTTAGTAGTACATGAGATTTCCATTTGTGATAGAAACTATTAACCTTACTAAAATTTACAAAGACGGTACTTTAGCGTTAAATGAAGTGAGCTTTAAAAGTAGTGCAAAAGTCCTAACTGTGTTAGGACGTAACGGTGCAGGCAAAACAACTCTTACCAGAATACTTTCTACACAATTACTCCCAACTAGGGGAGAAGCTTACATAAACGGTTATCATGTGGTTAAGGATGCTAAAAAGGTCAGAGAAATAACCACTTCAATACCGCAAGAGGCAAGACCGATAGGAATGGCGTCACCAGAAGAACATTTACTCATGTTCTTGACTGCTAAAGGATTTTCACTTCACGAAGCTAAAGAGTTGACTAGGAAAACACTTAAGGAGGTGGGACTCTGGGAAGTTAGAGGAAAACCTTCTGATGAACTTTCTGGGGGAATGAAGAGGAAGATCTTTGTAGCGATGGCTTTAGCTTCTAATTCTGAAGTTGTCTTACTCGATGAACCTACTGTTGGGCTAGACCCTTACTCTCGGACAGAGGTCTGGAGTATATTAAAAGAGATGAGGAGTAAGATAGTTTTGACTACTCATTATATGGAGGAGGCTGAGGAGCTATCTGAGGAAGTGATATTGTTACACAAGGGTAGGTTAATAGCTAAGGGGAGTGTTAAGGAGTTGCTCAGTAAGTTTGAAGGGAAGGTGAGGGTTGAGGGTATAGGGAATATACAAGTTGGTAAACTGAGGATAAGTTATGTAAACAAGGAAGAAGCTGTTAATTATTTAGGTAAATATATCGTAAAACCTATAACTTTGGAGGACTTATTTATAGTTTACGCTGGAGAGGGGTTGAGTGATGAGGAAGGACTTCATAATAGCCTTCATTAAGTTTTATGGTGTGTCCTCACTTAAAAGGGGTTACATTTACGTTCTCTCTTATTTAGTAGTCCCGTTTTCAGAACTTTTCTTAATATACATGATAAGTAAGGGAGCCTTTCTGAACTTCGCTATAATCGGAGGATTAATAACGGTAGTTGCGGGTAACGGCTTAACGTTCATAGGGGATTTCGCGTTCCTTAGGTTAGAAGTTAAGATACAAGATTTGTTAGTAGCTAGTGAGATCTCAGTTAATGATTATGTCCTAGCATTAATGTTCTCGAACCTAGTTTTTTCCCTCCCCGGGATACTGGTTTACTTAGCTTTAGGTTTCCTTTTTAGGCTGTTGAATTTCAACGTAATACCCGTATTAGCGGTACTGTTGCTTTTACTCTTAGTCACTTCTGGTATAGGTTTCTTTATAGGTAGTATTATACCACATATTAGGTACTCATGGGGTTTAGCTTCAGTCCTAAGCGTGCTTTTAACAATCTTACCTCCGGTGTTCTACCCTTATTACTTACTTCCCCAATCCGTGTTTAGGATAGTCTATTTTATACCTACTACTATAGCCTCGCTCCTAATCCAACAGTTAACAGGGTTAATTTCATTACCCGCTAACCTAGTATACCAATCTGTAGTTGTGTTAATAGTTGAGTCTACTGTATTCTATTACCTCTCTATAAAGTACAGCAGGTGGGTTTCACAGTGATGATAAGCCCATCCCGTGATTTGATGAACGGGTTGTGGGCCTTCTGAGAGTTCTTAAATTCCCCTTATCCTAATACATTTTATGCGAGTGAAATTACCTAAGGAGTGGTATGAAATACTTCAAAAGTACGCGAAAGACAGAAAGGTAAATATTTCAACGTTAATAGAAGGGATATTGCAAAAGGGGGAATGCTTAAACTTAAGGGAAGTACCAGCTTCTGGAGAGTATAAAGTGATTAACGTAAACGTGAATTTGAAAGAAGATGAGGTCAAGAGGGTTGTAAAGAAGTTCTTGTTCTGTGAGTGAGGATTTCTCATAGATACATGGAAGGGGAAGGGTTTTCCCTTAACCTCCAATCTCTATGAAGGAAATCTTAATTATTAGAAGTCAAAAGCTTGAGAACGAAAAAGTATTTTGAACCTTACAATGCTTACACTTTTATGTACTTATCTATGAACTTGAGGAAGAGTCCTTCTTGCTCGACACCTTGACACATCTTCTTCATGCAGAATATTACTAAAATCCTCCTATCTTCTCCTCACTCGTCAACTTCCCTTCATAGATTACTGCAATATCTAAAACTCTGTTACCCCGAAATCTTGCTTTAACAACTGAGCTAAGGTCTTTCTTTAACTCATTGTGACTTCCTTAACTTTCTATGCCATTGCTCTCCGGTTGTCTTTCTATGTATTCTTGCCATTGTAATACCACTTGTCTTCCCAAATATGAACGGAAGAATTATTTTCCATATGTATCCAGGTAATCTGATGTAATTTCGGAGTCAATATTAATAAGTGTAGTAAGGCTGATTTTTATAAGGTTTAAAGGAGCCATGTGGTCTATAGAATATTCATAACTCACAGCTTCTTTCATAAAGAACCCTAACTTTTTCAGAAGCCCTCTCTATTGCACCCTCTACTGTCATTTTTTGCGAAAACCTTACATTAAGCTGACGTGTTTTTCTTTATTATAATTTAACATTATAGTTGTACATGCCTAATCTAAATTCACGCTAATTTTTCCGTAGAATTTAGGTAAAAGAAATAATGATGTTATACGGTTAGTTTAGTAGTTACCAGCCAGAAAGAAATCGGTCACAGTTAATTTTCAATACGGTTTATGATTTGGTAAAAAGCATATAATAGCTTCAAGAGATTAGAACGTGTGAAGAGAAGGGACTTCCTAAAGTTAATGATAGCTTCAGCGTCTATAATAACTCTTTATAGGCTCGGTCAAGCCTTTTCACAATCACAAAATGGGTTAACCCCTCTTTCTAACTGGTACGTAGTGCAAATAGGTGTTACACCAACAGCTACTAACTATATATTAACCGTTGATGGTGAGGTCGAAAATCCGTTGCAGTTAACCTTCGATGATTTAAAGAAAATGCCGAGCGTAACAATAAGTGATACTATACAGTGTGTCTCAGACCCTTATTTTCTAAAGGCGAACGTAGTATGGACTGGCGTACCCTTAAAATATGTCTTGCAAATGGCGAACCCTTCACCCTCAGCGATCAAAGTACTCACTTTTGGAGCAGACGGTTATACGGCAGATTTACCTATGTGGAAGGCTATGGAAGACGACACCCTTATAGCATATGAAGTTGACGGACAACCACTCCCTAAAGTACATGGCTATCCAGCGAGGTTAGTAGTGCCGAGGTGGTGGGGGTATTGTTATACAAAATGGCTAGTGAGGATCCACGTTACTTCAAAGAACGTTTTAGGTTATTGGGAGAGCAGAGGCTACCCAGATATTGCGAAAAAGAGCTAAGAGATGTAAACTATGGGTATTCAAAGGATTAAAGTATACAGCGGGATAACCTTGACATCACTGGGCGTTTCGTTATTGAACTTACCTCTCTTCGTCTTAGGTTTATTAGTAATGATGACGAGTAGGAAAGCGTTTAACCCCATGGAAAAGGACTCGATATATAGGCCGGAAACTCAGAGAGATACGGCTCTAATTCTTTTTATTTTAGCACTAGTGGAGGGAATTACGGGTTTTGGAGCTGGCCCCCAAACCTCAACTATTATAAACAAGTTAACTTTTGGGCTGTTAACTAGAGGGGTTAGTTTAGAACTCCACCTGATTCTAATAGCTCCTCTTTCCTTTTTCTTTATATTACATTCACTTTCTGGTCTGGGAAACTTGCTCTTAAGGAAGGGGATAAAAAATGAGGTAGTATATAATCTGGTCTTACCACTATTTATGCTAGCTTTGTTCTCTGTTGCCTTCTATTTAGACACTCTGTATTTTTGACTATGCATTAACCTCTTGAAACACCTTATGGTGAGGCCTACCCTCAATTATAATCTTACCGTAATTTACTGTGTTTTTATAAGCCTCGCTCGTTACGAAATTCCTAAATGCGTCTAAGCTCTCCCATTCGCTATAGATCAAATATTCGGAAGGGTCATCAACACTCTTATACAATCTAGCATTTATAAATCCCGGAAAGTTTTGCTTAAGATATTCGAGGACTTTTGTGAAAGTTTCTTCAAACTCCTTCTCATGCCCTTTTTTGACTTTGTAGTAAAAACCTACATTTATCATAAGTAATTGTATAGAGATATTAAAAAATAAAGTTAACTTTTCATTCCTCCTTCTCGACCGGTTTCTTGTAAACCACGTAATGGTACAATGAGAACTCCTCACCGAGTATTAAGAAGAGCACACCTAAATCAATACCGAACAAATTGGAATAGTAGCCGGTAGGCGGGATAGTCCACATAGTTACCACAATTGGTATTGCAACGATGAAGAGAATAATCATTATAATTTGGGCAATCCTCTTCTTCTTTTCTAGTACCTTAGACGCCTCTTCAATACTAACCGTTTTCTCGTCTTGTTGAGCCCTTATCACATAAGGTGTTAATGACTTTGCTAGAATTACGAAAATTGAGCCAAGAGAAAGTACAGCACCTAAAGAGGCTAATGATAATGTCGTTAGGAAGTATATCATAGATGATGCGAAGGCTAACGTTATGAAAGTAAACGCTAACATTGTAGGTGGATTGCTCAACCCCTTGTTCACTCCTTTGCTCACCTTTTCCCACGGTATTAGGAATATTCCGACTCCACTTATTATTGCTGGGGGTAAGTAGACCTCAAAGACTTGGCTCATAGTCACAGGGACACCTGGTGCTAAATCCCCCCATAATGAGGTTTGTATTAGGAATACTATCATTAATATTCCTATCCATGTGAACACCCTTCTTTTAAGCGGGTGTAGGTGCGGGCTCCTATCTATGAAAGGCACTACGAATAAGTAAATTATGGGTATGAAGAGTGCAATAGTCATATCTACTAAGACACTACCGGGGAAATCTGCTATTTTATAAACGAATAGGAAGAACCACGGCGGATAAGTAGTGACTGTTGCTGCGGCAGGGCTATTAGGCGGTGGTGCTGGTTTGGGGTTTAAGAACGGGTTCGCTATCTGTGGGAATGTAAAGTAAGCTAATGCGTTTGGAATTATAAGTATGAACCCCCACGTTAAGAATATTAGTGACATCATGTAAATGAAGTTCCTCGGCCACCATGGGTTAAATTTCTGCCACTCGGATTTAGGGTAAACAGCTGGAGCTTTATCCTTAACCTTTCTAGATGGCATCATCCCATATTGCACGTCTGCTAGGAAAAAGTGGATTAGGAATAGGACGCCTATTAGTGCTACGAGGATTATATGCAGTGCTAAAACTCTAGTGTAGTCGCCGGCTGAATAATTACCGAACAGTATGGGAACTAAGGAGCTTAAACCTAGGCTTCCGAGAATACCAGCACCTACGTCAACAGCACTAACTGCGAGGACATCCCCTATTAAGCTGTAACCTAAGAACGAAGCTCCTAAAGTCAATGCTAACATTAGAACTCCCAGAATCCATACTAGTTCTCTTGGTTTCTTATAAGCCCCCACAAAATAGTTCCTAAACATATGCACGTAAGCTAGGATTATCATAGCATAAGCTCCGTACAAATGGCTGTAAAGCACTACTGAGCCGTAAGGTATTTCGTTAATAATTGTTTCGGTGGACTGGTAACCCGCAGCAGGGTCATAATACAATAGTAGGATTAATCCAGAAATTACTGTATAAAAGAACGCGGCAGCAACTAGTGCTCCTAACCAATCACCTACGTGATACATATAATCCGGTGTTCTGAAGAAGGGTAAATCATCCATATTTATTCTTTCTTTAAACCAGTTGGAAACCCTATTTCCCATAATTTTCACCTCCTCAAGCCCTTATAAAAAAATAAAGCGTTAAACTCATGAGGAGAACGGGTTAGTCTCAGATATCTTAGTCTTGTCCCCAACACCAGCGCCAAACTGTGATTCGTCGAGATCCACACTAGGGTCTTTAGACGGTACACCATTACTGCTCATTGGGTAGGTAGGAACTCCAACAGCTCCTATAGCATACAAGTAATCCGTGGAGCTATCCCATTCTAAGACTATAGTAGGTAAAGGTCTGACTGTTGGTCCAGTTAGGACAGCCGCACCGTGATAGGGATCATAGGTTGAGCCGTGGCAGTCACAATGTATTATTGCCGGGACTTTAGCGCTTTGTGCAGCCTGAACAGCTTGCACAGTTAATTTGTTAGGTTCCGGTGCGGTAACTTGTGATATGTTAACGTATTTTGGAGGGTAGAAATGAATGTATGGCGGTGTACAGCCCAAGTGTTGGCAGATCGCACTGTAAGCAACTATGGATTTATGAGGGCCTACCCCGCCTGGGAACTGGTACTTATCACCGGTTTGAGGAACTACAACGGTAGTAGGTGGTACTTCTACCGGGTTCCCGTTCTCGTCACCCAAATTCAATAAGAAGTTGATCTCGTCTTGTAATGGGTAAGGGAAGATCATGATTATGGGACTATTGACCGGCAACGTAGAGGCTTTAATGGGATTACCAGATGAGTCTAGAATCAGAGTCTTAGGGAATCCGGAAACACTTTGAACTGGAGGGATTAAAACTCTTAATCCCGGAACAATCCCAGCTACTGTTGTAACGGCGACACCAATTAAGATCCCCTTTAGGAAGTTCCTCCTACCTTCATCAACTCCCCCAACGTTCTTGTTTACGTAATTAAATAAGTAATCTTCTCCTTTTGTAACGAACTCTACCTCATTGAATTTGGTCTTGGGGTTTTTCATCACTCTTACGAGTTTGTAAAGGAAGGCTAGATCGGTGGATCTAAGTATCTGTTTATCTCTACCGTTTAATCTAAGTCTTAGTGGCATACAATATATTACGACTGTATTTAAATAACCTTTTATCGTTGGACTGATTTTGGTGTAAATCTAGTGTGAGTGTTTTTCGCGTGATAAGGAATTCTCTATATCAAGAAGAGCTATCTTTAGTCAGAATCCCACGTAGGAGGAACCCGTCAAGTCAGAACGCTCAAATATTCATAGCTTTAAAATGGCTCTTTTATATACTGGGTCTGGAATTACATAGGTTTTTCTGTATTTTCTCGATTAGGTAAAGCCTTTCTAATTTATCTAAGAAATTCGATAGACTCTGTGGGCACCTTAGTTTTTGCCCCAAAACACCATTTCTCTTATCTATTTTAACTATTTTGGTTAGGGATATTGAGGTTTCAAGAAAATGTATTTCGAGCTTTTATTATTTATAATGTTAAACACTGTCTACAAATCGTCTGGGCAACGTGAGGTGATATAAGTTTACTCTGTTTGGCTCTCAAATGGGAATACTCAAATTCGGGGTATTATAGCGTAAAACGGGTATTACCATAATAAAAGATATAATGTATATGGGAGATAAACAAGTAGTATGACGTTTACAACGACAGAAGAGATTGGTATAGTGCTTGAGGGTGGGACACATGATACTGTAAAGGCGTTAATACGCCTTGATCACGACATAAAGATAGGAGAAATACTCTTAATCGAGGACAAGGAAGGTAATAACGGGTTAGCGCAAGTAGAAAAATACGAGTATATTAATGAATTTTATACAAACGACTCTCCGCTCATTCACACCCTAATGAATTCAAGGGCTGTAATAGACCTTTTAAAGAGCAAGACCGTAATACTATCAACACTTAAAGTTATAAGGAGCGATAAGGCTAGGGTCTCTTTGCCCGGAAACTTAGTTAAAAAACTTCCTAATAACGCTGAGGAATACCTATACGGTGAGAAACTTAAAGACCCGAGATACATAAAATATGGCAAACTTGTTAATACCGAGATACCTTTACTTCTCAACATCAATTCCCTTCCAATGCATATGGGTATATTTGGTGAGACCGGTTCCGGTAAGAGTTATGACATGAGGTACTTGATATATCTTTTTTCCAACATTCGTGTTAACGGTGAATGTACTGCAATCCCTATGATAGTAATTGACGCTAACGGTGATTATACTGACTTAGCTACTGATGTGGTAAAGAGGGCGAAGCTTTTGGAGTGTAGAAAGGAGGTGGTTAGGTATACGTTTACTGAAATGAAAGAGCACTTTTATATGGACTTAAACGTCTTCTCCACAAGTGACTTATCTTACATGATCATCTCTTCTAAGTATATGGATTCAACAACTCAGGCTTCATTACAGCTCAATTTATTGGAACTCACACTTAATGAGTTGTATAATGAGGGGTACGACTTTAACGTAATGCTAGGAAGTAAAGAAGGGGTTAAAATTCTTGAGGGAAAGCTAGAAGAAATTGTCTCAAACAGAAAGGACACGTTGGGGTATACGGTGAACACTAAGAGGGCTGTACTCAACGCTATTCACTCGTTTGTGAACAAAGTTGAGAGGTTTAAGCTGATCTCCTCATCATATTCTCAAAAGTCCTTTAATGAAGACACTTTAGAGGAGATCTTCAGAAGTAAGGCCTTAGCCATAATTGATTTTTCAGCCTCCGGGGCACCGGGGATGGATATTGCGACTAAACAAATGGTTGTGGGTTATATAGCTAGACTTTTGTATAATTATTTAGTAAAGAGAAAGATGAACGGCGAAAATAGGTTCATAGCCTATGTAATTGAAGAGGCACAGAATTACATACCCTCCTCCTATTACCCAATAAATGCCTACATAACTAAGGACATATTGGCTACGATAGCTACGCAAGGTAGGAAGTTCGGTGCTTCATTAATTTTAATCTCACAGAGGCCGGCTTTCGTAGACAAAGTGGTATTATCCATGTTGAACTCCTTTATCTTCCATAGGATTTATCACGAGGACGTTGAATATATACGTTCCGTGGCAGGTGGTCTTTCGGACTATATCGCCAGAGAGTTAGTGAACTTACCAAGAGGTCAAGCTGTAGTTACCGGGTTAATAAACCCATTAGAAATACCGGCTAGAGTTGTAATCCCGTTTGATAAGCTCTTAGAGTCCTCAATTGGTTCTGAAGGTGATATAATAAGCGTTTTGAGCGGAGGTGGGGGAGATGCTATGTAAGAAACTTATATCCCAAACGGGTCAAGGAGAGGAAGTACTTAACGCGTATAAATGCATGCTTGAGTCGAAATTTAAGGACAGAATTAGGTACTACTTGGTCGAGAAAGTGCTGTTAAACTATATTAAAGAGAGAAAAGTAACTCCTTTGCTCATTGTTGTTAAGGGTGATTGGGGTAACGGTAAGACGACTTTAATGAACATAATAAAAGAAGAGGTGAAGGATTACAAGATAACAGTAAAGAAAATAGATGAAATAATTAAAGACGGGGGGCATATAGACGTTGATAATAAGGAAATCCTTATAATTGACGAGGTCGAGAACTTAGAGGGGTTAGAGGGAGAAGAGCAGAGTGTTAAAGAGTTCTTCACAAGCCTGAAGAAAGTAAGCGAGAAGGAGGGTTTTGATTCAGTAATTATGATGCTTACTACACCGGGTGGTTACGATAAAGTATTTATGCCACAAGGATTGGTAAAGAAGTATTTAGGCGAAAGTTATATTGCTATTATTGATAGGATAAAGAATTATACTGTGGAACTCCAAGACGCTAGTAAAATAGAGTATTTCGCAATGCTTTATTGCCTCTCAAAACAAGTTATGGAAAGACCAGAATTAGTGGATTACCTTAATTTCCTTTACTACACTATCCCCGTAAGTAGGAGGAATATAACTAACATTGTAAATGTCGTGCTTTGTAACTTAGATTCCCCAGATCCTATGGAAATACTCGATATACTAAAAGTCGGTAAGATAGAGGAGGGCTTTACGATTACGTCTCATAAGTTCATTAAATCCGACGTGAGGGAGGATAGGGCAGAACTCTTAATGAAGGGGTATTCGAAGAATGTCGAAGGCACTATTAAAGCAAAGCTTGTGAAATATTCTTATTGGAGGGAGTTCGTTAACGGTAAGGATGTAGAAAAACTAGAGGACTACATTGTAGTATTTAAGTATTCTGGAAGTTTTGATAATTCTCTTTATGTCGTATTACCAGAGGACGTTAGGGAGTTCAACCCATTCATAACCGAGGAGGAACTAATTAAGGAGGCTTATGAAAAGCTTGAGGGAGAAATAGTTTTCGTACCCAGATGGAAGGAGTTTGAGAGCGTATTTGACGTTCAACTCAAGGACTTCGTAATAAGTATAGACGCTTCAAGTGGGTTCCTAGAGGAGTATAATAAGTATGTATCAATGCTGACTTCGCCCTCACAATATAATCAAGTTTACCCATTAGTATTAAAGGGGTTACAAGAGTTAATCAAAATAGCTATTAAGAGAAATAATGACGATGAACTTACATGCATTGAGAGGAAGCCCGTGCTGGATTACTTAGTTGAATTCGTTTGTGACAACAGACAAGGGCCTAATTTCAGTTTTGTTTATAGGGTAAAGATAGTAGACGTTGATAGAAGTGATAAGAACGTTGGTGATACTGATTTTACAGTATATATAGGTAGCCCCAATTCCGAAGCCCCTCAACCATTCATACCGCTGACTTTCCCTATACAGAAGTACTTAATACAATTGAGTTATTTACCCAAATATCAGCTGAATGAGACTACTTTCAATATAATATTTGATAGAGAGCTAAAAGATCTTCAAAGGGTTTGGGAGAATATAAAGGCTAAGAGGAGCAAGGTCTTAGACTTATATTATACTAAGGATCAATTGAGGACTGCAGTACTTAACTACTTACTTTATTATCCACCATACGCACGTAAGTGGGAGGAAGTTTCGATAGAGGAGTTATTTAAAACACTCTCTGAACTAAGGGACGAGGTGAAGTCGTTTAGTAGAGAGAGGAAGATAAGTGAGGGATTCGTACTCGAGGACATTACATCAGCTGAGGAATTGAGAAAAGAGCTTTCAGTGCTTAATACCTACAAAATAATTTCATTAAGTGAGGACTTCATCAACTTTAAGAAAACTCTTTCCTCCACGGGGGAATACTGGATTAAGTTCTTAGTAAACGAGTTGAGGAAAAGGGGTAAGTTAATTGAGGTCTATAATGACTTAATTACTAGGGGAGGGAAGAGCGGAGGAATTATATCTCAAATAATCAAGAACGTCATAGAGAAGGAAGAGGGATTTTTGAGCGACGGGCTTAATGCACTCCTATACTTCTCTTTCAGAAGTGGTGAGGTTTTAGATTATTTGGACGAGAAGGAGAAGAGGGAGTTAAGCAACAGGCTTTCAAGAATTATAGATGATTTGAAGGGTTCAATATCCCAGCTTAAGGAAAAGGTGAAGGGACTAGATAAAGATATACTTACGATAAAACAAAGGGAGGCTAAAATAATAAATGCGGAATTTCTTATAGACTTGCTCGAAAAATACTTGCCTAATAGCAGTGATTTAAGGGAGGTTGTAATAACTGTTTCATTCCTTAAGGATTTAGAGGAGTCTGTTAGGGGATTGATACAGAGCGTTGAGGCTAAGAAAATAACCATACTTTCTGTGATCTCTGAAAAGCTGAAAGAACTGGACTCTATATCATCTAAACTCAGACCTTACGCTGTAGACCAATCAGTTATAATTAAAGTGAGTGATTATTTGAGATCAACGCTCACAAACTTTGAGGAAAGCCAATTACGTAAATCGGCCGTGTCGTGCATACAAAGGTTAGGGAAGGAACAAGGATTTGTGGGGGGCCTCTTTAAAGCTTTGAATAGGAGGGACTTCGTCTATCCGCTTTCAGAATTTATCTACTTAGCTTATAAGGAGAGTGAAGTGATTGCAGTCCTTTCGCGTTCCGAGGAGTGTATACCCTTCGCTGAGGAGGTTAAGGAATTAGGGAAGATATTAGACTTAGTGGAAAAACTTAACTTCGAGATCTCAAATAGAAGTATAGACCAACAATACAAGATATTACAGGAAAAGGTAAGGCAGATAAACGAGAGCTTAAACTCGCTTAAGAAGGTGGTAGAATGATTAAGGAGTTGGAGGAGTTATATAACACCGTAAGGGAGAAGAATACGAGAATTAATAGTTATATAAGTGAGGCTGATAGGATACTTTCACTTATAGGGGAAATAGCTAAAGGCATGGACTTCATTTCAAGAAGGGTTGAAAAGCTAGATAAGCTAAGGGTGGAAGTTGAGGGCGAAGTGAGAAATGCCGAGAAATGCGGTTATAAATTCGAATTTCCAGAGGACGAATTAGAGGTTGAAGAGGTTAAGGAGGAGATACTTTCACTAGATGAGATAAAGTCTTTTGAAGACTTACCAAATCTAGAAAAGAGATTGGAAAAAATAAGCGAGATGGTAAATCATATCCAAAGAGTATTACCAGATTTTGAAAGCACGTTAAATGATATTAAGGTTAAGATTGAGGAAGAGAAGAGGAGATTAATAGAGGAGATCGAGGAGGAAAAGGTAAGGATAGAAGGGGTTAAAGAGTTTGTAAAGCTGTTTACAACTCCCCCAGATATAGAAAGTATGGAAATTAAAGACGATTTATGCGAACTTGTGAAAGTTAAAGGAGTTTATGAAGAATACTTGAATAAACTTCACGAGATAAAGGGCTCAATAATTGATAAGATAGGTAAAGAAATTGGCGAGTTCATAGATATGTTACTCACTAACAGAAGGGTTGAGATGGGGCTAAATGAGGTGGGTAAACTCGCGGACATCGTAAGTAAATTAAGGGATTACCCAAACGTTATGGAACTGTTAATGAGGAAAGTTAGGATAGTAGTAGAGTACAAATGAAAGTGTGGTACCCTTGGCTGAGTTCCCATACTCTAAACTTAATTCTATAATAGAAAAGAACATTGAGAAATACAACGAGCTTATAAACAAGTTAAAAAGCGTTTCGTTGGAGAAGATAGGGTTAGAACGTTATTTATTATTCGGTAATAATAAGTACGCTAAGTTCTGTGCAATAGACGGTTCCAAAAACGTAGAAAACCTGGGCGATGCGTACTTAATAGTAGCTAAAGCCGTTAAAGTAATAGGGGAAGTTAGGGGTGATAGGGTAGTAGTCCCACGTGAGCCAATAATTGACGTGGCAATTGAAGATGATTATAATGGGGAGGACACTGTTAGGCACGACTCGATAAAGCTCATGCTTAAATTGGAGAGTGAATTGATAGATGATGAGTGTGAGGTTCTCTTTTTGGACGGCCCCATAATAGACCCTCCAATAATAGCTAATGATGTAGGTAAACAAAACATACCGTCACTTACAGAATTAGCCGAGATGAGGGCTAGGAAAATTTACGACATACTAAAGAAAGGCAGAGTTGTGATTGGGATAGCGAAGAGGTTCTCAGAAAGGTTTCTCGTGAGTAGGTTAGTGGAAAAAGGAATTTTAGACTCTCTAGACTACAGAGAGGGGATGGTAGTAAACTTGTTATTAGAGCATGGTGCAATAGGATGGATGGATTGGGAAGAAATGGGAAAGATTTCATTACCCGAAGTTAGGGGATTATATAACGCGTATGGCCTTTATAAGTCGGTAGCCGACCTTAAGATATCTTCTCTTTATGTTAGAGTGTCCAGCATTTCTCCACCTGTGCGGGTTGATGTGGCATATGTTAATGAGAGGCCGAAGGTTGATGAGGTTCTTGGTGTTATCTCGCCATGGGTTGTTGAAGGTAAGGCTGAATTGACTTTATTAACACTTTTAGCTGATACATTCTCAAATGTTTCCGCTGATGAGGTTTCAAAATATAAGAGGTTTTACGAGAGCGAATTGTTTTCTAAGCTAAGCAAAGATATAAGAGATAAAATGTTAATATCAAATCTTATACTATCAAAAAGGGTTTAGACTATCTTTCGATGGCTTACTCACCGATTATTACCTCTATTGCTGTGCCGTCATGTACTCTTGAGGGAATAACTTTTTTAAGCAAAGGAGATAAGATATAGAACATGATTCATTTACCATCAATAATAGAAGTAATAATCGGTTTTCTGGTAGCATGGATTATAGCTTCAATTCCGGTTTGGTTAGCTTCTAAGCTCTTCAGTAATGAGTCCTCATTTCCAAGAGCCATGGCAGCTACGCTACTTTCGATAATAGTGTTTGCTGTAATAGTCTTTATCTTTGCCTTTATCTCGGCAATAATAGGTATTCCAATACTTTCGCTATTAGGGATAGTATTAGGTTTCATAGGGGTTTTAGCGGTTTATAAGGCTTTATTTGATGTAGGTTGGTTAGGTGCTCTAGGCATAGCGTTCGTGGCCTTTATAATATCGATAATTATAAGTTTAATACTGGCAGCTTTAGGTCTTGGAGCTTTTACGCTTACTCATTTCTTACACATAAAGACTTGAATCACTAATTCAACTGTTTCAAGTTAAGGATTTTTTCCTCATCCCTTCATCTCACGGTTTGTCCTCACTTATGATCAAACTAGGGACTTAGCCACTAACCACACGCTCATCTTGACGGCATTGGTGCAGCTATTGTCTTATCTGGGAAGACCGGATTAATTAGGTAATTCTCTATGTTTCCTAAGTTCGCTGGATCGGAATAAGAAGATTGTTGCTCATAGATTGTCTTTACTATTGTAGTATTTTCGTATACTGTTTTCTTACTTTCTTGTGTTGGGTGAGCTGAGTTTAAACCTATTAGGTACCCTCCAATTCCGGCTATTATTATTAAAATTATTAAACTAATTAAAACAATTTTTTCATTTTTATCAAATATACACTAAGTTGAACTTATTATAAGCTTTTACCCTAATCTTCTCTTGAATTGATAAAGTGAGAACTTTGTTAGAGAAGGTAAAACAATGAGGGATTGATTTCCCTATATGGAGATTTCTTACCTTATACAACGATGCAAATGTGATTGTTAGGTACTCTTACCATAACAATCTTTATTTACTAGTCCTATAAGACTAGTCCTATGGGACTATATATTAGAAGACGAGAAGAGGAGAAAATTAAGAGGATTAAAAACTGGACTTTGATTTACGGAAGGAGGAAAACGGGTAAAAGTACTTTAGTTAAGAAGAACCTCAAAATGGACTATTACGTTTTGATAGCCGATTCGAACAACGGGATCACACTAGATGATAAAGTAGTGAGGATTGATGATGCGATTAAAGAGGTCAAACACGTTTTACAAAAAGGAGGAGTTGCAGTAGTAGATGAGTTTCAGAGGCTACCGGAAGTTTATTGGGCTATGATAAGTAATTGGGATAGGGAAGGCATTCTCGTGATAATAGGTTCAAGTTATGGTATCGTTAACAAAGTATTTGATAGGAATAGTCCATTGCTCGGTTTGTTTACTCCGATTGAAATAGATATAATATCTTATGAAGACGTATTAATTCAACTCAAAGACCCCGTACTCTCAACACTGTACAGAGACCCTTGGATAATTCCATTCATAAACAGTTATGAGGAGTTCGTTAATAGGATAAAGGAGTTCTCGCTAATCGCAAAGGGACTAATAGGGGAGGTGTTTAAGGAGGAGGAAAGACAGCTCACGGACATTTATTACAAAATCCTCCTACTCATAGGAGAAGGGATATGGAAGACTTCTGAGATTGCTGGAATAATACAACCTAAAGGAGGGGAGGGGACTATATCCTCAATGGTTAATAAACTCGTGAAGATGGGGTTAGTACAGAAAATTCCCACATTGTCAAAGGAGAAGTATTATAAGATTAGGTCGCCCCCTCTTTCATTAACGCTTTACGCTGAATCAAAATACGCTATAAGTGAAACTGATTTAGAGGTCAAGGATTTACCAATTGGTAGAGAGGTTCAGTTTAGTATAGGTGAAATGCTTTCAAAGTATTTCGGGGGTGTTCAATACTATTCCCCTAAAGAGGACATCGACGTGATTATTGTGAAAAAGAAGAAGCCTATCTGGGCTTTTGAAGTCAAAATGGGTGAATTTACCAGTTCTGAGGCAAAGGAAGCCGTGAAAAAGATGAGTAAAATAGCGGAGAAGGTTGGGCTGGTAAGTTTAAGAGAGAGACCGCCAGATTATGGTGATATAAGTATCGGTCCTAAAGAGTTATTAGAGATCGCAAATCAGTTAACAAAACTGTGAAAGAGTAGAAACTTTTTAATAATTTTCATAGTAAACGATTGTCTATTACCAAGACTGTATGAAGTCGTGATAAGAGTTTGATGCCGTTGTTGGTAGTTTCCGATAAACCGTGTTATATCATTTTGTCATTTCTATCTTTCTTTCTACGAAAGTCAATAATCTTTCATGCTAACATTAGTGCAGAGGGCACCACAATGAACTTAATGTGAGGGTGCTCGATGAAACTTTACATGTCCTCGAAGGGGATGATTTAACTTCCTCTCCCGTAAACGATAAGGGGAGGGATTAAGGTTGGATCATTAAACCCTATGACCCTATACTAAAATATTTTATAGAAACTTGGACGCACTTTAAATGAACTCTTTAAGCTTTTATTAAAAGGGTTTTATTCAATTTTCCGAAATTTTGTTAAAAGCATTTTAACATTTGTTTAAAACTCTTAACTACAACTAGCAAGTATGTACGAATGTTGTAATACTAAATTCGAAACACTGAAGGAGTTCAAACAACACATAAAAAGTAGACCGACTCATTTCCTCACCAGTTCGACTATGATAAATTTAAAGATTGGTGATGATGAATTAAGAAAACTAATAATGAATAAAGAATTTGTTGCCTCACTCTTAAATATTTCTAAAGTGAATGAAGAAGTTTACGTAATACCCCTTCGTAGTAATAAACGTCCTTTAGGAAGTACTCTTAAAAGGAGTATTGCGGCTAAGATTGAAGGGCCTAAATACGATGCTGGCTTACCTACATATGTAATTTACGCAAAGAATTTGGTTTACAAAGTAAGCTTTAGGGTCTTTAACGGTAAGTTAGCAGTATTAGCCCAAATGGAGGCTGAAATAGGTAGGCTCAGATTTTTACCGGGCATCGTAATGAAGGCTTTAAGCACGTTACCTACACCACAGACGTTAGTCAAGAGCGTTGAGGATAAACTAGTATCATCTCCCTCTGTCTACAATAACTTGAAGAACGGCTAACCCTTTTTGATTAACGCTCTCAGTTATACCCTCTTCGAGTTCATCAACACTCTCAACTAGCCTATAGTATCCATTGAAAGCTTTAACGGTAGCACCTATATCGTAATGGGTAAAATCTGCACCGGGGAATAATTTCTTAGCCTTAGCTAATCCCTCAGGGTAAACCTCTTCAACTGCTTCAGCACTCGCAAGCCAACCTTGATTATCAAAGATTATGACCGTGACGTTTGCGTTATAAGTCTTTACAGCATAATAGAACGCCTCTGGGACTCCAAAAATGAAAGCGCCGTCACCTACAGCTGCTATAACTTTCTTGCCGGTTCCTAAGCTATAACCGAAAGATGCACCCAAAGCCCAACCTAGATGTCCGAAACCTGGGTCACCGAAATACTCACCGTAATAGTACTTACCGTAACGGGGGTTAAGCGGATACTCGTTAAACACTACCTTTTCCCTTAACTTACCTATATAGTAGGAGAGGAGACGTGGATGAATTTTCTTATTCTTCTTTAATCTCTCAACTTCCTCTTCTTTTTTCCTCTCCTGCTCAGCGTGAAGCTCCCTAACTTTTTCTTTCAGTTCAGCTTTCTCTTTAACTTCTAGTCTATCAAAGAACTCACTCACCGTCGATTGTATACATAAATCACATGGGAAACCATAGTAAGGAATGTATGTATAGAGGGGTTCAACGTCCACTTTGATCACTGGCGAGTTTACCTCTCCCAACCTTTTAGGTATCCAAGGTACTTCATTTTCTACGACTATAATTAGATCGCTTTTCTTTAAGTCGAAATAATCAATACCCATTTCTCCCTCATAATTCACGACCTCACCTACGTAATTTAGTACTGGAATCCCAACCTTATCGGCAAACCTCTTCAAACTATTAAACCATTCCTTCCTCCTACCGCTCCTCCACGTAATTATTACTGGGCTTTGGCTCTCGTTAATCATCTTTTCGGCCTTTTTAAGTGCTTCAGTTGTGGGCCCTGGCTCATAAGTAGACATTCTCTTAACCTTACCCTTTCTTTCTTCCAACTCAACGCTTACCTCTCTCGGAATCATTATGTAAACTGGCCCTTTTGGTTCGCTAAAGGCTATTTCGAATGCTCTTACAATTGAACCCTCAATTTGGTCAACCCTTCTGATCTCAAAGTCCCACTTAACCCATTGTCTTAGTATCTCTCCTTGGTCTCTAGCCTCCTGTGTCCAGTGTATCCTTAGGTTCCGGCTTGCATTAGATCCATTTTCCGTATAAGGGCTCCTCCCAGCTATCACTATTAATGGTATCCTTGAAGAGAAAGCATCCACTATAATCCCAGAAGCATTTAAAGTACCGGGAATGGTGTGTACTGCTGTAACCCCTATTTTCCCAGCTAAGTAATAACCAATAGCGGCAGATGCTGAAGTTATCTCGTGAGGAACTACTATAAAATCTGGTAGGGAGGGATCTCTAACCTTTTCCTCTATAAACGCCGCATAATCCGTACCGGATACTATGAAAATTTTGTCAACACCCAGTTCTTTTAATGTTGAAAGAAAAATCCTTGCCCCAGACTCCATGATTCATTATCTCGTTGAAAATATTTATGATTTGAGGTTTGGATAGTGTGTGTAACAACTCCAAATTTAATTTCTCATTTTATTTAAACTAGTCTAGAAATAGGATATAAATACCCACGAGCAAGTAATTGGGTTAAGTTGCGTTAAGGTCAATTCCTCCGCTTCATCCCCCCCGTATCCCCGGGAGGATCCGCATCATCGTCATCCAACATAATATTAAGAAAACATTCTAAAAACCTTTTCTAACCCTTTACCTTTTTACTTTTATATGATATTTATGGGAATCGATACTTCTGGTGATCACGATGTAACTACACCATATGTTTTAAGCCTGGTAATATCCAATGACAGTAAGTCGATAGAGGAGTCAAACCTTGGTGAATGCATAAAAGAAATAAGGAATTTACTTGGAAAAGAAAATTATGTACTACACGCCACTAATGATTCTGAAAAGGTCAGGAAAAGCGTAGTTCAGGTTATTGAAAAATACGACATTAAATCAATGATAATAGTCGTACTAGACAGAGTTAAAGTGAATAAGAAATCACTAGGAAAAATACTGAAAGGTGTTGTTAATGCTGATTTGGTAGTTTACGATAATGAAATACTTGATGGCGTGAAAATATCCAGAAAAATGTTTAAAGTAAGCTTATCCAAACACGGTAAAAGTCCTATTTCAATTCCCCTTCAAATTGCCGATTATTTCTCATACTATTGGTGGGAGTTCTTTTCTGGTAAACTGAAAGATGTTAATTCTTTCGAGAAAATTCTTAGTATGACAATCAAAATTTTTATTGTTGGTTACGAAAGGGAATTAACGTTTGTTAACACCTCTTTATCTCATCTCCGTTTTAACGCTCATACTTATTGAGTAACTATTGTAAATAATGACTGTGCTTGATGCATGAAAAAAACTACTTAAATGGTAAAAACTGAGGAATTAGTAGGTAAGTTATGCCGTCGCCAACAGTTTTCGATAAGCCGTGAAGTTTATATACTTAGGTAAATATGAGTACAGTCACACCAGATGGGTGGCTATATCACGACGAGGTGTGACGGTGAATAAGAGATGTGCGGGTTTCCCCATCAGATGGTAACATTCTGATGGGTGGGGTTATCCCGCTAAAGGGGCGGAGGGGTATGAACTGGGCAATGCCCCGTGACTCTGTTGAAGCCCAACGGCTGAGGATTGGATAGAAATTCATGAAAATTCAATGAAGCACAAACCCCACTTAATCACCATAATGAAGAGGTAGATTATTTGGCTGATTCGCTGAATATGTGGTATTTACTAATAGTTAAACCACAATAAAAGTAATTCTAGATCTTTCATTCCCTTATCGACTACCAGCCATATAATACTACTTAACTTTTTCTGAGCTTCTTCCTTTCTAATAATGTGATATTTTTATTATATAAAATCAAAGTTAAAATAGCTTTACTTTTAGGAAAATTTTCTATGAATTAGTTAGACAATTCTTATCAAAGAAAATTAAAAAGCAAGCATCTAGCCTTTTGTTTGAAATAATTTATTATAGATTAGTTAGACTTCAAAAACGCTACCAACACCCGCATCAACAAATTTGCTAGTAGACCTAATCTGAAAACCACTACAGTGAGCTGGCCCTATTTTCTCAGCAACGCTCTCTAACTCTCTCAAAACTTCATCCACATGCTCTTTAGGTGAAGAGAGTAAATGAAAACCGCCGAGGACAGCATATATCTTATCAACACTTGTAACTTCTCTCGCATGGCGTATGATGTTCAGAATACCCGAATGCCCGCACCCAGTAATAATAACCAACCCTTTCCCTGTCTTTATATAGAGCGGGACGTCGTCCAATAAGTCGTCTTGTACTACACTCTCTTTTTCGGCTTTAAATAACCCTTTATTATATCTCGGAAAACCGTAATTCTTAACTTCTCCAGCAAAAATTACACCCTTAGTGAACTCTAGAGGTTCTCTACTCAGTATGAGTTTGAACTCCTTTTCCATCTCCTCCCTGCTTAAAGGCAAGCCAATATAGTCCAGTTTAGCCCTCCAGCTCAGCAATTTCTTCTCAAAAACGTTTGGATGGGCGATAACTATTTTACCCCTCAACAATTCCCTAAGCTTCTCGTTTCCTAATCCCCCCGTGTGATCGGAATGACCGTGCGATAGCACTATGAAGTCCACGTCTCTCCTTAAGTCAATCCCTAAGAGTTGGGCATTATGCAAGACCGGTAATCCCGAGTTCCCTACGTCGTAAAGAAGCCCTACACCGTCAACGTTAATGTAAGCTGAGAATCCCCATTCACCGATTAATGGGGGTATTATAGTTGATGTGAAATTATCACTTAGTACGGTTATCTTAACTTTTTGGGCTGTCATAAAATTTAGTCGGTTTTACGCTTTATGACTTTTTCTATCCACTATACCACTTCTCCAACTTTTCAAACTCTATAAATTAAGCACCTTAGTAATTTTGTAAAAGCTTTTGGCAAAAATACTCTCGCCGATAATCCTAAACCTTATCAACTTTTTCTTTCAAATCGTAAAGTACTCTTTCGTCTTCAACGTCTTAATCTACTTCACTAAACACACAATTTCTCACACTTGTTTAACTCCTCCCACAATTTCTCGTCAACTTCTATATACCCCTCCTTTAATTTCTTTTCCCTTAACTTCATTCCATGTTCGCCGGGAAATTCTATTATTTTCCTCATCTTTTCCAAAGCGTAAGAGTTAATGGCAAAAAACGAGGGGTTTATTATGATCATTACCTCACCCTTATTTGGAGGGTTTTCCGTGTGCAAAACCCCCGTAACCTCGTCTGAAATAGCACTTCCCGTTAAATAAGCGGTCAGTAGGTCTAAAGTTAGGGCTAATAAAAACCCTTTAAATCCCCCTATAGGTAATATGCCTCCCTTCAAAGCCTCAGCAGGGTCTTCAGTAATTATCCCTTTCTCGTTAACAGCAACTCCCTTAGGTATTTTCTCACCTTTTCTTAAGGCTTGCAAAATTTTACCCCTTGACGTTGAAGCTAAAGACATGTCTAAGACGTAATTAGGAGGGATACCAACGCTTATAGGAGCCGTTGAAACTACTTGTTTCGCTGTACCGGGTTTAACTATTCCAACTTCGGCATTACCGAACATTATACTAACTAACCCTCTTTCGGTGAGTTTTGAAGTGTAATACCCCAGAAAACCTATATGTGATGCATTCCTAACGGCTAAAAGATATATTGGCTCATTAAATTCCCTTGAGATCAGTCTATTCCATAGAGTTATTCCAATTGAGTGTTTAGCGTCTATTAGAAGGGAGTTTTTACTCTCCTTTATAACTTCAAAGCCAATTCTCGGTTTGATTGTACCTAAATCCAACCCCCTTAATAACGGAATTACTCTTTGTAGCCCGTGAGAGGAATGGCCTCTTAATTCAGCCTCAATGAAGTGGTCTATTAGTACTTCATAATCTTCAACCCCCCTCTTTTTGAACGCTTGCCTTAGAAGTCCTTCAATTTCCTCAATTTTAATCCTCATACGTTATGAATAAAGATAGAAGGCTAAAAGCTTCTCTAAAGTAAACCTCTTATCTTTGCCCAAGAATTTTTACGGGTGAGTGGTACTAAAGTTCTTAGTAAAGAGGGCTTTATGATTTCTATCTGATGCTAAGAGCAGTAATAGCGAGAGCTTCTTTGGCATTTCACGTTGATCAAGCAAGGCTAAAATTCGCGGTATGAGGAGTTATTAAGCTGTCTTTTGAAATTGCTAAAATGTATAGAGATCTCGTAATGAAGGTAGATGAATTGACTAAGGAATTAAGAAACGAGTTGATTTTAATGGGGGGGGGGGGGTAGTGGATCACGGCATGAAGGCACTGAGTATAATAAGATAAGGTGACTATTTATCCATTTGTCCCTACACTCAATCATGATCGAGTGTAGGGACTTAGCCAGTGGGTCATGGGACTCCAACGGCACGAGGCTCACATCTCCGCAATCACTCCCACCCTTTAGCCCACATCGGCGTGAGAGATCATCATTTATCAACAAAAATTCGTTATAAACGACGTAAAAGATTTCTATCAACACGAAAAAGGATACAGCCTCCTGGCGAGGCTTTACGCCTCTTTTGAAAAAAGATTAATGTTGCAAAATATTTTATGGTATTAAAAAGTAGTGTCGCTTACACTCTTTTCGTTAATAAAATTTTCACGTTAAGCTAAATTTTTCCTTCAGAATCTTATTAACAAATCCTTAGGGGTACCCGAAAAGCTTAAATATTTTAGGGTTACCCTAATTATTGCAATGTCCCAACAGCAAGTGCCCCGCCTTAAGAAAGGGCAAGTTAATACATTAGGTGCACTAGCTGAGGAAATAGCGGCAATGGCACCAGCCTGCGATGTCGTTGCTTTCATAACATCAGCTATGGCTTTCGCGTTCGCTTTAACTCCGTTAGCGTTCTTGTTAGCTACACTCGCAATGTACCTTGAGGTAAATACGTTATATCATTTGGCAAAAAGGCATTCTAGCGCCGGCGGATATTACGGTTACATAGCTAATGCATTTGGGCCCGTACCCGCTACTATGGCCGGTTGGTTATACATTCTCTACCAGACAACGAGTACTGGAGCAATTCCGACATATATCGGAGGGGCTGTTTTGCCTGCATTTCTCGACTATTATTTCCACATCAAATTACCAGCCTGGCTTTGGTTACCGTTAATCTTAGTGTTTATCTGGGTTCCTATAATTCTGGCGATCTTAGGAATTAGACCGCAAATAACAACGTTAAAATATGCCTCCCTTTTTGAAGTATCATTCTTAGCTGTTTTAGGTGCAATAGTAATTGCTAAAGCACCGGATAACACTTTAGCAGTGTTTAACCCATTTGCGTGGCCCCAATATGCTAGTGAATTTGCACCATATGGTGGTCCTGGAGGAGCTTTGGGATTGGCTATGGTGTTCTCGATAACTAGCTTCATAGGGTACGGCGGTTCAGCTCCTTTAGGTGAAGAAGTCCAACACCCGAGGCAAATACTTAAGGCTTTAATGACTGGTGTGTTCATTGTTGGTGCTGTATTGACTGAAATGGCTTATGCTATTGCTGTAGGTTGGGGTGTTAATAACCTAGAGAGCTTAGTAAACAATCCTAATCCAGACGTTTCAACTATTCCAGGGATTGTTGTAATGGGACTTTACTTAGGGATGTTCGGTGCATTAGGACTATTTTTAGTTGCTATGAACTCCGCATTTTCAGACTCTGTAGCAATGCAAAGTAATGCAGCGAGAGTATACTTCGCGATGGCTAGGGATAAGATAATACCGGAAAAGTTCTCTAAAGTTCATCCAAAGTATCATAGTCCTTATGTATCATTGATCTTCATCGGAACGATTTCCACTGCTAGTGCCATAGTAACTGCCTTCTTCATGTTCTGGTATAACGGAATATCACCGATACAAATGTTCTATTTAAATACTGCAAACGCTAGTGTGTTAACAGCACTTTCAGACACTTTCGGATTCCTAACGACTATGGCTTTGTTCGGAATGGTTTTAACACATTTCCTATTAAACACTTCAGTAATTACTCTTTACAAGAGGCTGAAGGAGAGGCATAAGGACTTAAGACATGCAATACTTCATATATTACAGCACTACGTTGCACCGGCCGCAGCGACTGGAATTTTAGGGTATGCACTATATGCTTCAATATGGCCCCCAGTATTCCCAGAAACACCAGCAGCTGTAGTATCTCTCGTTTACCTTGGCGGTGCTGCAGGGTATGCGTTATACTTGAAGTTTAAGAAGCCGTGGGCATTAACTAATGCTGGTAAAGCCGTGAATCTGTGGGCTGAAGAAGGAGAGACTTCAATGAAGTAATTTTTTTATAAAGAGATGTTTTATCTCTTCTATTCCCTTTTTTATAGTTTTTAGGTTCCAAAGGGATATATAGTTTAACTCTCATTAATGGACTACTCATTATTTTAATTTATCCATGTACTCGTTCAACTTATCGGCATGTACCTTCCAAGAGTATTTTTTACTACTCTCAAGGGCGTTCCTCGAAAGCCTTAACATTAACTCATTGTTTTCCAAAACCTCATTAATTTTATCCACACTATCATGAATGTCTTTAACTATGAAACCATTTTCACCGTTAATAACAAACTCCTTACCGCCCAAACCCTCATTGACTATTATAGCAGTTCCATTACATAATGACTCTAATACAGCCATCCCCGGGCCTCTCTCGTCAAAACCGAAACGTATAGTGAGCATAGCCTTCCTATAGAGCTCTTTTAATTTTTCCTCCGGGATTCTACCAGTTACTATCACTTCTGGGTATTTCCTCTTAAACTCCTCCATAGTGTCTTGTCTAGCCCAAGAACCGGCCATTACTAATTTCCCCTTAATTCTCTTAGCGATCTCACCGTAAATTTCCGGCTTTCTACCGGAATCCCACATAGAGACTGCTAGGACAAACTTTTCTTTTTTCTCATAAACCTTCTCCTCCGGATAGCAACCGGGGTAAAGGACTTCAGAGGATATTCCTCTGTTCTGTAAAACCTCTTTATTCCACTTTGAATTAGTAAAGATGAATTTCGCATTCTTTAGCACCTTCCACTCCATCGCCTTCGGCAATGCGTATTTTAAACCCTTTAAGGGCAATGAAGTTTCGTGTAAATACAATGCATATTCCTCGCCGTAAAACTTCTTTCTTAAATAACCAGTTATCCCTGCAAATTGATCATGAAAAAGTGCTGGCCCTTTTATAATTTTACTTGCCTTAATTATAAGATCTAAATCTACTGTAGCATCATCACCCCTATTCTTTGCGTAAATTTCGGTTATCTTTTTAAATAAAGGGGTGAAAAACCCTTTTTGTCCCCTTCTTCTCATAAATGTGACGTTTATGTCGCTTAAATCGTAATCATAAAATGATTCTCTATAAACGAAAAGTTTTGCTTTAGCATTCCTAGCCTCTTCAACGGCTATCCTGGCAACCCCGCCGTTCCATAAGACCCTCAATGCTATAGTAAACATTTTAGCTAAATAGAATGATTTAAGATTTAAGATTAAAATCCTCCTTCCCCTTTTTTATTAGTTAAAGTTTTAGTCTGCATGAGTTTCAATTAACTATGGCATTTCTCAGATGCTACATGTGTAAAAACACATGCGGAATAATTGCAACAGTTGAGGGGAAAACTGTAAGAGTCGCACCAAATAAAAATCACCCACAGCCTGGTATTTGCGGTAGGGGTGCCGCTGGGCCGTACTTATTAACTCATCCAGATAGATTAAAAACACCGCTGATAAGGGAAGGGGATTCACTAGTACCTACTGATTGGGAAACAGCGTTAAACGAAGTAGTTAAGAGGCTCAAAGAGTTATTAGACGAGGGTCACCCAGAGTATTTAGCAATAACTTTTCATGATTATGGCAAAGAGTTATTAGAGAGGTTTGCGGCTCTTTACGGCACTCCTAATTTAATAGGCCATGAGTCCGTTTGTCACGGCCCGAGAACCGTTGCAGCTAGATTAGTCTTAGGGGCTGAGGGGCCGAGAAGTATAGACCCCGATTATCCAAACTCAAAGTTCGTAGTCTTCATAGGTAGGAATCCATTAGAGGGGATAGTTCCAGATATTGTGAGGAGGATAGAAGAGGGGAGAAGAAAGGGGATGAAAATAGCAGTTGTAGACCCGAGGAAGTCAGCAATAGCTCAGAGGTATGCTGATAGGTGGATCCCTATCAAACCCGGTGCTGACACAGCATTCTTACTTTCCGTAATTTACTATATGATAAAGAATAAGATGTATGATGAAGATTTTCTAAGGAGATATAGTAATGCTGGTTTATTAGTACATGAAGATGACTTATCCCCCACGAATGAATATTCTGACGATTTACTCTATGAAGGGGTTAAAGGCGGAAGGAGGGTTGCTACAGCATTTTACTTACTTATGAAGGAGGGTGAGAAAGTTTATCCAAGGTTAAAAATGATTACTGGTGTTGATTACGATGACGTGAAATATGTGGCTGAAAACTTATGGGATAATAGACCTATGGCTGTAATTGATGATGGTTGGCATACCTCATTCTCTAATGATTCAACTTACACGTGGATGGCCGCATATATAATTAATGCAATGATTGGTAATCTGGACAAAAAGGGCGGACTTGGATTCGCTAAGAAAGTTAGGGTTAAGCTTTACGATGAAAATAGGGCAAAGGTTATAAGGTTGGATAAAATAAGGTATCCTTTGACTGAAGCGGCGTTCCAGGAGGTTTATAGAGCCATCCTCACTGGAACACCGTATCCAATAAAGGCTTTAATGGTAGTTGGTACGAACTTAGATGGCAGAGACCCTAACTCTGACATGGTGAGGAGGGCTTTGCAAGCTTTAGACTTCTTAGTTGTCATTGATATAATGCCGTCAGACGTAACACAATATGCCGATGTAGTTCTTGCAGAATCAACTTACTTAGAAAGGGACGAATTACCCTTACCAGTAGGATGGACACTAGAGCCGTGGATAGACGTGCATCAAAAGGCTGTAGACCCCTTATACGATACAAAACCGTTATGGTGGATATTATTTGAATTAGAGAGAAGGCTTGGATTAGCTAACGATACTTTTGAGAGCGTTGAGAGTAAGATTTTACAACAATTAGGGATAAGCAAGGAGGATCTGTACTCAAGAGGTTGTGTGAAGCTTAACACAGAACTTTACGAGGTTTACCCTTATAAGAAGGAATTAAATACTCCCTCCGGTAAAGTTGAGATTTACTCTACCTTACTTTACAAATACGGTTACTACCCGATTCCAACCTACATAGAAAAGAATATAGCACCAAGGGATATTGATGAGTTTTACTTAACGAGCGGTCACACGTTGTATCATACTCAAGATAGCGTAACGTTTGATATTCCAACGTTAATAAAACTAGTACCGGATAATCCAATTACGATGAATAGGAAGAGGGCCGAGGCATTAGGTATAAAGGATAATGATGAAGTTGAGGTCGTGTCATTAACTACCGGTAGAAAAGTAAGGTGCAAAGTTAAGGTTACAGACGATATAAGGGAGGATACTGTGTTCACGTATTTCGGCTTCGGTAGGCATTCAAGGGGCGAAAAATTTGCATACGGTCACGGTTTTGATGTAAACCTCCTTATTAGTGATCAAATAACAGACCCAATATCTGGTAGTATTGCTCAGTCCTTAAACATTGTGAAGGTTAAGAAAGTAAGTTAACAAACCCCATCTTTACCCTTTCGTTTAATAACGACACTAGTATTTATTACACGCGTTACAACCTTTCAGAGAGGAGTGAATTTCGTCAATGTATTTTGCTTACGTCGGAGAGATCAGCATATATACCAGTTTTGCGTATACAATAATATGTCAGACGTGATAAGCGTAAGGGTTAAAAAGGGATTAAAGGAAAAGGCCGAGGAGTTGGGGATAAATATTAGGGATGTGGTCGAAAAAGCTTTAGAAAAGGCCATTGAAGAGAAAGAGAAGGAGGAGTTGAAAAAGCTGGCAAGTGATATTAAAGAATTAATGAAAGGCGTAAGCGAAGAGGAGTGGGTTGAGGCTATAAGGAGAAGTAGAGATGAAAGGTAAAGATGGAAGGTTATTTGCTTGATGCATCTGTCATATACCCTTTGTTGGATTACATAGATAAGGTTGACGTGAGGAAAATTTACATTCTAGACCTCACCTTTTATGAAGTAGGAAATGCAATATGGAAGGATTATAGGATTCATAAGAAAATCAAAGACCCCTTTACATTAGCTAAACTCTTTCACGAATTACTTAGGAAGTTTAACGTTTTAAGGGATTTACCAATGCAAGAGATAATGAGGATCGCCGTAGAGAAGGATTTAACGTATTATGACGCATCTTACGTCTTCGCGGCTATTAGCAAGGGTTTGACGTTAGTTTCTAATGATAAAGACTTATTGGAAAAGGGCAGTGCAATATCCTTTAAAGAATTTATAAAGATGCTTTAGAGGACAGATCTTTAGCCCTCAACGCTACTTCCTTGACCGTTTTAAAGACTAACCTGCCGTAATGATGTAGTTCTATCTTAATCCCGGTTCTTTTAGAGGCTTCACTTACGACATTAAAATGGTGTTTTGGGAGAACTCCGATTATTACCTCGTGGTGTTTGCTTATCACTTTTAAAGCCTCAGAGAGTAGTTGAATGAATTCCTCCTTCTCTTTGGGAGTCATTTTCGAAGGGGGATAATCGTAATCGCTAAATGGGTAACAGTCCTCATACTCTCTGGGGACTAGTAACATTGGTTCTGAAACACTGTAAATCTGAACATTAGCGTCTTTTAAAACTGAATAAGCAATAACGTGAGTTGGCGATTTATAATAAGGTTTTTCTTGCGTACAAGGTAAAAGGAAGGCTACCCTCTTATCACTCCGCCACTTCGTAAACAAGTAATTATGCCATTCCTTAACAGCGGGATGTTGAAATGGGTCGTTATCCTCGGTTTTCACAACTCTACCGTGATAAGAGATAGGAGGACACATAAAATAGAGAAACTAGTTTGATCAAAAAAGATTTTCCTTTACCACAATCATCGCTCTCCTTCAGTGGACTGTTTAAGGTCTTGTCAAATTTAAGGAGGAAAGTTCTTGCATTTGGTTAGAGGCGGTTTACTTGGCTAACCTTGTAGTTGGTAAGGCTCAAGTGTTAGAGTATGGGCTTGTGAATGACGTTGTTAATTACTAAAAGATTCACGTTATATAATATCGTTTTAGTAAAATAAATTGAACGAATCAACAAAGCACGCTAGAGGTAAAAACTTAAATACCTTAACCTTTTAACCCACTAACTTAATTTTTAGGATAAATGATATTATTTATAAGCGATCTACATAAGAGCCTCGATAATAAAGAGGAAATGGAGTCAGTTAAATGGCTATTAGATATTTTAGATGATCTAAAACCGGATTATTTAATCGGGGCTGGCGATTGGGGAGAAGGGATGTCCGCAGCTGATTTTTCCGATATTCTCTCTAGAACTAAGTTAATAGCAGTTTACGGTAATCATGAGAATTTCTCGATAGTAAAGAACTTCTCGATTAGAGATGGTCAAATAATAAGTGTCGGAGACATGAAGGTCACGGGGATTAACGGCCTAATAGGGGACGACGAGAATTACGGAATACCTCCTAATAAGTTCCTAAAAATAATAAGTAGATTGAGAGACAAAAATGTAGACGTACTAATTACTCACCAACCTCCCTACCTCCCCGAAATATACCCTAAAATGAGATACGATGAAGCTACGGAATTAATGCTACAAGCCTTAGAACAGATCAAACCTAAGCTCCACCTTAACGGCCATATGACTGCCGGTTGTTACTCCTATTATGAATTCGAATGGGGTAAATACCTTAGAGTAGATAGCTCATCTAAATTCAGATGTTACGCGATAATAGATAAGGACGTGACAGTCTATCAGAGAGGAGAAGAAGTCTTCAATTTCAGTCTATAATTGTAACAGTTTTTATCTAGTATTCAATTAAAAATTTGACTTCCATAATATAATATTCTAGTTATCTTGATTTACTTTAAATTTAAGGAGACCTAATTAGCCAATACTTCTAGTAGTACTTTATCAACTACATCACCAGGACGTGGAGACCCAGTATAGTCCAGGCTAAAAAGAGTTTAACTATAGCAAAAAATAGGGATTTTCAGTTAAGTGTAGCTTAAATCAAGGTAAAATGTCAATAAATTATTTAATTTAATACTACAAATCGGCGTATTTTCTATGTAATAAACGTTTTGGTAAAAAATTCTTACATAATTTATTTCATTATATTGTTATACTACTATTACGTTAAGACCTTATCCATATAATGTAAATAAGGTAGAAATGCCTAATGATCTTGTTTCTGATTTTTCAAGGGTATTAGGGAGGAAATTTCCTCAAAAATTAAAGACCTTAAAGCTCTAGGCGTAGGAACTAGGCACAGAAGAAATGTTAGATTTTCAGCTAATTCCCAGAGAGATATGGCTAATAGTCGTTGAAGTAGAGGTTATAAAGAAAGTTAAGGCTGAACTAGAAGTGAAGAAATAATTGAAGGTACATATTTCAAACAAGCCTTAGCTGAAAAATTATCGTTTCAAGGTGAGTATTTCGACTATGTAGTATTAAATGCTATCACATCTCATGGAGTTTATAGAGGGGGATCCGGTATAATGTTTTTATATAAGAGGCGTTAGTATGTGGTACCTATGTAGGTTATGATATTAACTTCAACACCTACCTCTTCAAAACACTTAACAAACCTATAAGGGGTAAGGAAGATACCAAAGCTACAATGAACCATGTAAAATATCCTACTAATACGGGGATTAATAGCTCAGTCATTCCAACCCCGATTTGTATAGCATTAACTAAAGCTAAGGACACTGATGAGTTAACACTCCTTGAGTAATTAACAGCTAAAGAGTAGATTAATGAAATCGCCATTTCATTAAAAACTCCCATGACTACTAAACCCACATAGTAAAGACTTGTGTAGAGGGCTAGTACCGGAATAACTCCTAGAAAGCATATCAGCGTTACCAATTGCTTTACTCTATTTTCAGCCAAACGTGAAGCTAAACCACCTATGAAGGAGGAGAATAAAAGAACTGATGATATTGAACTAACGTTAATTGATGACTCCTTAAAGAAATAGTAAGAGAATGATGGAAAGTATTCACTAACAACGTAAAATGAACCCCAAACACCGGCTGTAAGTAGCGCAATTACTGAAACCCTCTTGTCCTTTATTACTCGAAAATCTGGCCTGACATTACTATAACCGTAAAAGAGGTTGATCAAACCCATGGATAAAGTCATTATTCCTAACATCGCTGAGGCATAAGTGAAGCCCAAAAGCTCATCTAGAAACCCCCAGTTAAGTCCTATAATACCCCCAACGGAGAACATTGCATTATATAATCCCATTACCGTTGTTATCCTACCTTCATTAATTACAGCCAAAGTACCTCCCGCCGAAGAAAAGAAAAATGAGGCACCGAAACCCGTGAGGGAATATAAAAAGAGGATTAAGTAAGGGTTTCTCGTAAAGCCTATAAGAGCATCACTGAGTCCCATAATTATAAGCCCTAATGAGTAAGTCCTTTTCATTCCAAGTCTAGTAGATATTATCCCGGCGGGTATTTGCATTATTGCTGCTGTTACGAAAAAGGAGAAAGGTACAAGCTCAACCATATTTTGGGGTACTAAATAGGGCAGATAGGGGGAGAGGAAGAACCAACTTATGCCGTAAATTGCCCTCGCTAGGAGAATGGGTAGCCCTCTCACTGTAGGAAATTCTGGTTATTGCTTAAAAACTCATTTGTCATCCTCTCCAGTTCTATAGATGCGAGTAAATCGAGAACTTTCCTCATGTAGACTTTAACAAAATAATAAACATGATATGAGCGGAACTCATCCTCATTTTTCCTTATGACGTTCAAGTATTCCTCTGGATGATAATGGACTACTTTGTATTCCTTTCCTTCTACGATCAGTGTTCTAGGGACTTCTTTAGGTGAAATGATTAAAAGCGTGTCTCCCTTAATCCCGGCTAATTGTACATACCATTTATCTACTTGTTCTAACGCTTTTAACACGACATCTTTTTCGCTCATAAAATAAAGTTATTAAATGGAGTATATTTCCTTTTTCATGTGAAGAAGGAAGTAATTGAACCGTGGGGTGTAAACATACCTTACATCTTTCTCGCAATGGTTTATTGGGCTTTAGGAGGAATATTCTTCAATTTTCACCCTTATTTTATGTTAATTGGAGCATACTCGTTGTTTTTCGGCATGATATTGAGGCTCTTCTTCCCAGCTAAGAAATATTTAATACTACACCTCGCTACGTTAGTTTCCTTATCAGTCCCCATTCCGTATTTTCAGGTGATCGCCTCAGTATTTCTTACCTCGACAGAGATCTGGGCTATTCACGACGTTAAAAGCTATGGTAGTAAATTTCCTATAAACTTTTTAGTCCTCCTATCACCCCCAGCATCTATAATATCATGGCTACTCTATCCAAATTTCTGGATATTATTAATACCGCTTATGCTCTATACGTTGGGAGTTAATATAGGAGTGTTCCACGCAACTTTGAACACCAGAGTAATTTTTGGTCTTTATCAATTTCCGCTTCTCCTCTTCATCCTTCTAGTTGGTTTTTTTAAAGAACTCTTCACGGGTTTAGGGTTACTTTACTTCCTTATGCTTTTCCAAAAGGGATTGAAGATGAATAGAAGTGCACTAGTTACCATGGTTTATGTGACAGTTTCCCCCATATTAGGCTACTTTATAAGTTATACTCATGCGTTCACTTTAGGCGTCATGAGTCCTCTTTTCTTCTCTTGTATAACTTACTCTACTAGCAGATATAACTACGATAAAGTATATATCCCTTCATCTCTCTCATTCCTTTCCCTCATTTTACACAACATTAACCTAGGGGTTTCAGCTATAGTATGGATAGTAGCAGTCCTCTTCTTCCTTTACTTAATAAAGGACAACTTTTACATGGAGAGCATAAAAACGGGAATGTCTAGAAGATGGTTAAAATCTGCGAGAGGTAAAAAGTAGTAGAACCGTAAAAATCGGCAATGGGCAGTAAAACTCTGTTGAACCTTCGTGTTATGAGTAAAATTATGTTAAACACCTTTAACTTCTTGTGTCCTATATTCCTTACCCCTCAGTGCGGAAAGCGTTAAGGCTATTGAGAGGATAACTAGAGATACATAAAAGGCTGATTTCAACCCGTCTAAGAACGAACTAGCAACTCCGCCTATTAAGTTAGTAGTTCCTAGAAAGACCTCAAATGCCACGTACCGAGGAACTGTAATAGAGGCAACGCTTATTGCAATAACATAACTTAATAAAGTGCCTATGTTTGAAAGAGTCCTAGCCAAACCAGAAGCACCACCGTAAAAGCCCCTAGGTGCATTAGCCATTATAGCGCTATTATTCGCTGGGAAAAAGAGTGACGACCCAAGACCACCGATAATTGAGGCTATAATTACCACGTACAATGGCGAGGTCGTGGTGAGTTGTAAATAGACTAGAATTGCGGTGATCATTAAGGCTAAGCCTATAGTAGCAGGTATTCTAGACCCTATCCTATCAGAGAGCTTACCGGTAAATGGGGCAACTAAACTCGCAATTACGTAACCGGGGACTAAGAGGAGTGATGCTTGTAACGGTGTTAGACCCCTTATACCTTGTAAATACATTATGATTATGAAAGCGGTAGCCAGATACCCTGTGGTCTGTAAGAACGAGGCTAGTAAAGAGTATGTGAACACTCTGTTCCCTTTAAAAACCCTTAAGTCTATAATTGGGTAACTTTGTTTAGTCTCGACTAAAAGAAACGCGAGTAAAGTGATTAGCCCAGCTGAAATTAAGTAAACGTTCAAAGGCCTAACCCCTTCACCCGCTATATCAGCTGAGCCATAAGCTATTGTGGAAAGCGAGACGAGTAACAGTGACATGCCAATTATGTCTAGTTTTACTTTTATTCTCTGTTGACTCTTTATATACTTCATCCCTAGGATTATTGCCAGTATGCCTATGGGTACGTTTATATAAAATATGTAACGCCAACCTAAGAACGTTGTTATGAAACCCCCCAGTACTATTCCTAAAGTCGCTCCGGCGTTCCAGCCTATAGCTGTAAACCCGTAAGCCCTACCCCTCATGTTAGGTGGGAATATATCGGCTATTATTGCTCCCGCGTTAGCTTGCATCATTGCCGCCCCAATCCCTTGTATCCCCCTAAACACTACTAAATATAGGGCTGTGGGAGATGCGCCACAAAGTGCTGAGCCTATTGTGAACACCGCAAAACCCAGATTGTAAAACTTCGCTCTTCCGTAAATGTCCCCCATCCTCCCCAGTTGGGTTGTGAACACTGCTATGACTAGTAAGTAAAGGATTATTACCCAGATTATCGTATACAAATCAGCGTGTAAATCTTGTGTTATAGTGGGGATTGCAAGGATTACAATCGTAGTGTCTACAGCTGACATCAAAGTACCCAGAACTACTACAAGAAGTGCTAAATCTCTCCCTTCCATAATAATTGTTCGCCTTCTAACTATTTAAACCTAATTAGGAATGTATAGTGAATAAACCTCTACTAAAATTGACTTTTAAATCAAATAAGGATTATAAACAGATAGGACAAATTTCCTAGTCATGATTGTCCTTATCGTGACCTTAAATAAATCCCATCTCTTTGAAATACCGCTCCATAGAACAGAACTTTGGAAAAGTGAGGTAGGCTTTGTACCCGACTTCCTCGTAGTGGTTAAGTGCCTCGTTCACTTTCCTCTTAAATTCCTCGTATTCATGATCGTAACGGTCTGGTGGTAATAGTTCAGTCCTATCCTCCCCGTAAAGCCAACCGTTGTAACCATCTTTTATAATTTCTGGCACCGCACCGTCCCTTGAAGCCACAGTTGGGACACCGTTTACTCCAGCTTTCATGAAACTAGTTCCGCTAGCCTCCCAGCCCGAAAACGGAGTAAAAGCCCATATATCACTAGCCCATATAATCAGCCTCTCCTCATTGATACCCACATTATTCACGAATAAGACGTTGCTATATTTCCGTGAAACCTCTTTAAATCTCTTTAAAACCTCTAACCCGAAATACTCTCTTGGGTGAGGTTTACCACCGAGTATGAAGAAAACAGAATCCTTAACCTCGTCGATAAGTCTTAATATGAAGTCCGGCCTCTTATACTGTGTAACTCTCCTAGCCCAACCTATTACTACCCTATTTGTCCCCTCTCCCCTCCCCAGTTTCATTAAGGATTCCGTTTTTATCTCCCTTCTCTTTCTCACAAAATCCTCAAAACTCTTAACTTCTCTCAACAATGGATGTTGCCATCTGGGGATCTCTACTGCGTTAGTTACCGCCCTAATTTTGTAGAAGTGATGTGGAAAAGTCCTCCTCACGTGGTGTAACATTTTTTTACTAACAACTATTCCTTCAACTGAAGAGGATAACGCAATTTCAGTCATGACTACTGGATCAAATGGAAGCTCAAAACCTAGCTCTTCCCTAAAATACTTTAACGGAAAGGTGGGGTGACCCCAAGGGGCTGGCGTATGTATTATCACCCTATACCTAGGGAAGTATCTGAGAAGCACTATCAACGCTGGATAAGACTCTTGTAAGTCCACGTATTTTACGTTATCCCACCCTATGAAATTAGTTATGAAATTTTCCGAAGCTTTTGCGAGGATCAAATACTTATAAAACCTGTCATCCTCACTGTTCTCCAAATAGAGTCTTTCAGTTGCTTTAATTGCCCAATCGGGTGAAACACTTTTAATAAAAATTACCCTTGAAGTATTTATGCGGTACTCTAAATACTCTACCCTAACGTCCCCCCTCTTAGTTTGCAATACAGCCTCTCCGATTTTCCTTAACCTTATGTCGCTCTGGTCTTCCCCTAGCGGGTTTAAATTATCATCATATCTAACGTAACCCTTATGGTAAAATAGGGTTAGGACTGTATAGTTCACTCCGAGTCTCGCTGAGGCATAAAATTTATCGCCCTCCAGAACTCCTAACCCTCCAGCGTAATTATGTCCTACATCGAGTCCAATTTCCGCAGTTATACTTACTATCTCCATGGAAATATTGTTTATTATTATGGCTTTAAAAGTAGTGGGGGTCAACCGAGGGAGATCATTTTCAGTGTTTACCCGTGGCGTAACTTTTCCTTACTTTTAATTACTTCTAATTCCGCCACGGGCTAAGGGATCATACACATTCACCCATTGGGGCTAGTGGAGGGAAACGCCACTACCTCCCATCTGCCTTTTTCATAATGTTAAAAGGAGCAATTGAATCCCTCTCCAAAAGAACTTCACCACTCTCCAAATACCTAGCATTCACCTTCAGTACTTTTACACCCCCACCCTCGTGAGCAGAGTCCGTCATCAAATGGTTAATTTATCTCCAGGTTTTAAATCAACAAAGATCTTTTCCATAACTATTAAATGAAAAGGAGAAAAATAAAGCAGAGTGAATGCAGAAATTATTTTTCCTTAATCCTCCAGTAGGACTTAATATTAATCTTTAAAATTCTAATTCTCATGTTAAGCATTGCCTCAACTATGTCACCGCTAGGGATTTCAACCTTTTTAGTAATGTCGATTCTAACGAAATAATCCCTAAACTCGTTTTCAGTTTCCTCAAAATACATCATGTGATTACTTATGTGCTATATTAATATAGTTTAATATATAGTGGTACATAGAATTTTAATAAAATAGAGATAATCTTTATAAACAACTATTAAAAATAAAAGACAATGAAACCTTTCGACTTTTTAGACAATTCAAAATGGAATACTTTCATGACTAAAAATACAATAATTGCTGGAATGGGAGTTTTTACCGTAGGCTATGAAGGAACAGCAATATCTTTAACCCTTTTAATTACATTATCTTCACTTCACGTTAGTAGTAGTGAAAAACCTCTATTTGAAGGCCTTTTAGTTTCGACTGGATATATTGGTATGGTAATAGGAGGCTTAATATTTGGCATATTATCTAACAAAGGTCGGAAGAAATATTATGGAATAGACGTTCTCCTTATGGGAATAGGATCTATTCTTCAATTTTTCGTTAATAATCCCTATGAACTTTTGTTATTAAGAACAATAATAGGAATAGGCGTAGGTGCAGATTTTGTACTTTCACCAGTAATTATAGCAGAAAATTGTAATGCATTAGATAGAGGAAAGGCAATTGCAATAGGAAGAGTTATAATGTTATCTCTTGGCGATATTGCTGCATCTTTAGTTTTTCTTTCTCTACTTTTGTTACACGTCTCTACATCCTTGTTATGGAGAATAACCTTATCCTTAGGAGTTATACCTGCGTTAAGCGTATTTTATTTTAGAAGAGGATTGCCGGATACCGTAAGATATATAGGTAGAATAAAAGGGGATATAAACGAGCTTAAGAATGCTGTAATTAAGATAACTGGAAGAAATGAAGTAAACGTAAACGTAACAATAGATAGGACTCCTGCATTCGTATATTTTAGAAGAAACTGGAAGTTATTCTTAACTTCTGCACTTCTTTGGGCACTATTAGATCTTAATTTAGGCATAAAGGAATTCGGTCCAACTTTAATAGCTAGGCAAATAGGAATTACAGACCCCGCAGTATATAAGATAATTACAGATTTAGCGTTTGCCTTGCCTGGAGCATTTTTAGGTATAATATTAATTGACAGAAGCAGGAAAATCACTCAGTCAATTTCTTCAATTTCACTAATTATAGTATTAACATCTTTTGTGGCATTAAGAGGAATTTTACCAGACATGTTTTTATTTCTTATAATCTCTAGTTACTATTTTGTTTATAATATTGGTGCTCATCCTATTATAGGTACTGGAATGCCTGCTATAGAACTATCACCTACCAAGGTTAGAAGTTTCGTTCAGGGAATAGTTGTAGCAACTGCAAAATCTGGAGGAGCAATAGGTACTTTATTATTTCCAATATTGTTCCACAAATACGGGCTTATAGGTGCTTTATTGCCATCAATAGCCATATATCTTATTATGCTAGCCCTATTCACATTAGTGCTACCAGAAACAAGCAGAAAGTCTCTTGAAGAGACGTCAAGAGAAATAGAAAGTGAAGAGAAAATAAAGTAAAGGAAGAAAAAAAGATTACATATCATATATTGAATGTAAAATACATTAACCCTAATATTGAGGAAACACTTCAACCTACAAAGATAAAGCTAAAGAATTAGAAGAATAAGCTATTAATAATTAACTATTTATTTCTCGAGTGTGGAGATAGTGTCGTCATTAGGGTATAAATTTATTAAACGTTGATTCTATATATAAAGAATTAACAATAAATTCGAATATTATATAAAGTCTAAAAATTATAGAAATATAAATAAGCAAGTGACGACACTATCGATACACTCCCCGTTATTAACACATGGTAAATATCGTAAAGTGGAGTAATGAGTTATCGCGTAACAGCGTCTTTCCATATTCTCTGGATGGATCGTGCATAATATCAGGGTGAATTTTTTTATATTAGTCAGACTTATTTAATAATGTGAAGACTAAAGTACGTGTAGGTAAAAAATTGACTATTCATATTCCAAAAGCAATAGCAGAGGAGCTTAACATAAAAGATGGTGATATATTGTCTTTGAGGGTGAAGGATAATAAGATAATTTTAGAGCAAGATAATGCAATATGGCTTTCCTTAAAAGGTAAGAAATTTGCTAAAATGACGGTGGAAGAAATAGAAAAAATTAGTGAAGAGGAGCAAAATAAGTATGAAAATCCTAATTGATACCAGTTTCATATTACCACCTCTAGGTATAGATGTGGGGGAAAGCGTACTAAATATAATTAAGGAATTCGATAAGCACGAAATATACTTCACTGAATTGTCCCTAATTGAAGCGATGTGGGTAATTAGAAGGTTATTAAAAGAGGGCACTAAGGTTGATTTTAAAATTGTAAAAACGGGTTTGAAGAGCGTGATTAAAACGTATCGTCTATTGAGAATACCTATTTCAGCGTATATTAATGCCGTAAATGATAGGAGACATAACGACTTAATAGATATGATAATTTATTACACCGCAAAGGCTTACAATTTGAAGTTGCTCACTTTAGATAAAAAACTAAAGGAGATAGATAACGAGAATATAGTAATAAATAATCTGGATATGTAAAGATTGAACCTTATTTTACTATTTGAATAAGGGAAGTTTTGAAATCGCTTACGGTCTATTTCTGTTAGTCTCTGGAATTCTTTCACTACCCTCAAGCTACTTAGATGCGTTAATGTTATCATTTTACCTGGTCTTACCTTTTATAGTTCAAGCCGTAGCGAGTATAATGGGTTTAGTTTTCTTCTTAATGTTTCCCCATTAAAAGTTCTGAAGGGCAATAAATGTCATCGTTCTAAACAATCCGCGAGAATTCCACTGACTTCCTTATATAAAACATATTAGTCAGATCTGTGTAATACAGATCTGACTGGGGTGTAGGCCGTTGACTTCCTTGGGCTTAAAGCCCGATGGGGAGCTTGGCCGCCTCCAATTCGGACCGGAAGTTGGGCAAAAAGCCCGAATAAAACATAAGGGTGAGTATAATTGGAGGCCCCAGTCGCAGGGATAGATGTATCA